>NZ_JBGQQZ010000078.1:0-9911 GCF_045528575.1 Ruoffia sp. FAM 24228 | reverse complement strand
GGGCGGCCCGCTTTGATTTTACGGGACAGTTTTTCAAGCAAGTCCATGTTCTTTGTTCGCATGATTCCGCGGTCAATCCATTGATAAAGAGCGGTTGTTCCAGGAATGATGGCACAATCGAACAGCGTGTGTTTTCTGGCAAATCCGACCACGACGTCCGGCGACCATTTTTCATTTAACATTTTGTCATCTGCCCAGTCAATGAAGGTATTTGTGTTCGCCCATTTGGGGCGTCTGCCACAGTTCAGTCGTTGCTTTTCATAGAAGGCCTGTCCTGCATCAGCGTCATAAACAGAATAGTAGGTGTCATACACTTTTCCATTTTGCGTTTGGCGTTTTAACTGGGTGATGGTTCCGCGATCAATCTCATTGTTTATGGTTTGCGGAACACGTCCCAGCACTTTGGCAACCTGACGGTTGGAATAGTCTTCCTTTTTCAGGATAGCGATTTGGCAACGTTCTGAGTAGGAAAGGTGTTTTCCCTTGCGTGAAACTGTGTTATCATGGGTTTGCGTCATGTGAATTCATCCTTGTCTATTGAGAGTTGTGGTAACTTCAATATAACATCGAATTCACGAGGCGTTTTTTTTATTTTAAATGGCTAAGTTCATTATAAAATCCGCCAAAATACTTTGAATCTCCATAGTAGTTAATATAATATATATTGGAACCGAAAAGCGATGGCAGAGTTGAAGACGGCTCATCTGTGTATCAAGAACAGAAATATGACGAGAAGAAACATTTCGTTACTCGATGAGAAGAATGGGAATTGTAACAAAAACAGATAAAGTCGACAACAATATTTTCAACTATCTTATTTAATAAGTAACTAAAAAGCCAGACTCAATTATTCATTGAGCTGGCTAAATTTATTTTAACTAAATAATGTTATTTACAAGCTAATGAATATTAGCTTATAATTGAGTTGGCTAATGAACATTAGCATAAGGGGGTATGGAATGAAGACGAAGGAGAAAATTTTAAGAGAATCATTAAAACTATTTGCTATGAAGGGTTTCAATGAAATATCACTAAATGAATTAGCAGAAAATGTAGGGATAAAGGCACCAAGCCTTTATAAGCATTATAAAAGTAAACAAGATATTTTTAGTCACTGCATAGAATATTTTAGATGCCAGTTAGAAGAAAAAAGAGAAAATTTGTCTTTACCAAAAAACGGAGAAAATTCTAAAGTATATGCTGATAAAAGTAGGGAAGAAATTATAAATATAGCAATAGATTTATTCAAGTATCATTTATTGGATCCAGCCGCTTCAAACTTCAGGAAGATGCTATTAAAAGACCGATATAACAATCAAGAAATTGATGATTTATATATGGAAATATTCATTAAATCTCCTATTGAATATCAAAAAATAGTTTTTCAATACCTAATGGACAATGATTATTTTATAAAAGATGATGTTCAAACAATGGCCATAAATTTTTATACTCCAATATTTTTTCTAATTCAGAAATATGATACAAATATCGAGTCCATTAATGAAGGAGAGAAAGAACTATCAGAAATAATGAACGATTTTTGTGATAGATATGAGGTAAAGAAATGAAAGTGGTATTTAAATTCATATTGCTTATCACATTATTTTATTTATTGTTTATGAAGATTAACATGGATAATTCATTGGAACAAGCGAATAAAAACTTAGAGAAATATGAGCCTAAGATTGCAAATTTATCGTACGGAAAAATGGAATATTTAGATAAGGGTGAGGGTGAGATAATCCTTTCTAATCATGGTTTATTTGGAGGATTTGATCAGGGGTATGAAAATATAGCTAATTTATCAAACAATCTGAGAATAATCGCGCCCTCAAGATTTGGATACTTAAATAGTGATATAAAGGGTGATGGGACTCCTAAAGAACAAGCAAAAGCATACGTTGAACTTTTAGACTATTTAAATATAGATAAAGTCTTTATTATGGGAGCTTCAGCTGGAGGAACGCTAGCAATTAGATTTGCCTTAGATTATCCAGAAAGATGTAAGGGACTGATTTTATATTCATCGGCAATGCCTGAAAAGTCAAAAGTTGAAAAAGTGAATTATAAACAGGGGCCACCAGATGTATTAGTTAATAACTATCCTATGTACTTATTAAGTCCATTATTCAATAAATTTATGGGAATGGACAAAGATATTATTAAATCGATGTTGCCAATTGATAAGAAAAAAATCGGCATAAAATTAGATAGCGAGGTCAATAATCCAGATATGGCAGCCAATTTTGATGATTATAATATTGAATCACTAAAGGTACCTGTCTTGATAATGCAAGCTGAAGATGACAAACTAACGGATGTAAATAAAATGGTGAATGTATCAAGCAGATTTCCAAATCGTACTATGAAAATATTTAAAAGTGGCGGTCATATGTTGAGGGGGAATGATGCAGAAGTAAGAAAAACAGTTAATGTATTTATAGAAAATAATAAGTAATTTTATAAGAGGAGATTATTTTTTATTCTCTAAGATCCAATGACCGTTATGAATTCAAAAGTAACAAATAAATCCATACAATATTTATAGCAACGGTTGATGGTAAAAATTAAGTTTATAAATATTTCGTTTGTCAATTTAAGCTAGAAATAATTTAACCCAGACACATTCTCAAGAAAGACCTCCAACGGGGTCTTATAAATTAAAGACTTTCTAGGAATCTTATTCCTACGAATGGAGACCGAAGAAATAAACGCTTGGTTCACTTCATTGAAGTCCATTTGTTTAGGTAATCCATCTTTACGCAAGAGCCCATTCGAATGTTCGTTGAGGCCACGTTGAGAGGGACAGCCCGGATCTGCAAAGAAAACAGAAATATCCTGTTAATTGCTTAAACTTTTCCAGTTGGAAAATTCCTTGCCACAGTCAAACGTTATCGACTTAAAAAGATTCTTGGGTAGCTGTTTAAACCAGTTGGTCAAGGTGACCTCGATGTCTTCGGCCTTCCGGCCGGGTGTCTTTAAAGCAATGATTAACTTAGACGCTCTTTCCGCAAAGGTGATCACGGCACTCTTATGGTTTTTACCGATGATGGTATCACCTTCTAAATGACCAAATTCATTGTGGTAAGAAGGATAAGCTTGTTTTCGGTCATCAAGCGTTCTTCTGTCCCCTTGTTTCCCGCGCGTTTCTTTATGGCCATTCGGTTTTCGTTTTCCTTGCATGGGTAACGTCGTTATATCAAAGAGCGTACTATCTTTAAATCGTCTATAGAGGGTACGCATAGAACAGCCAAGATCTACTTCACCTCGACCAATGATCACATCGGGTGTCCAACCCTCAGCCACTCGGTGCTTAACGTATTGAGACTGTTCACTTGTCAATGTTTTTTTCTTGGCGCCGCATTTCGATTTATTCTGTGTATAACGTTCCAAGTAGTCATGAACCGTTCCACCTTCTTTTAGGAAGTTGACAACATTATAGATCGGTTGATTGGATCGTCCCAGTTTCTTCGCAATTTCATAGGCTTTATAGCCAATATCATAATAAGTTTCTATCCACCCGAGTTCTTTCATGGTAAGATGTGTGTAGGCCATTTGTGGTCACTCCTCTAATTTTCGTGGTTGGAAATTTGATTTGAGTGTACCGCAGATGGTTTATTTATTTTTCTAGCTTAATTTTACAATTCAAGTACAATAAAAAGTATAGAGGAGGTAGAAAGATTAATTGACTTGTTATAAAGGGTGATATAACTTTTAAAGAGGCACTGAAGCTCGTCGATTCGTTTGAGAGAGAGCCGGGTAGGTCTGATGGAGCAGTTGAATGAATGGAGAATTCGGATGGAGCTAAAAAATGGAAAAAGTGGCTTCGTGGTATGTGACGAGGCCCCATACATATCAAAAAAGGCCTCGTTCACAATCACGAGGCCAATCCCTTTTACATTTACCTATTCATCATTTCCATATTGTGCAGCAAATCCCTCCGCAACGCGCTCCGCTTGCTTAATACACAGGTGAATATTGTTATTTCCATAATGAATCTTAGAAATCCAATGCCCCAAGAGATACATATTTGGCATTAAACCTCTGCTCGCGACCACTTGACAATCAGGCCAAGTAACCATCGCCCCGCCGCGATAGTAAGGTGTTAACATGTCTCGTTGGTAGAGATTTTTGATTAATGGATCAAATGCTAAAGCCTTTTGGATATCAAATTGGAAACCGGTACAATTAATGAGATAATCAGCATGATAACTTTCTCCGTTCTCGGTTTCCAGTTGATAAGAATCATCCTCGGTAATTATAGATTTCAAACTCGTCACAATTTCCAAACGACCTTGATCTAAATTCTCCAAGATAAAAGCTAAAGATTCGACTGGAATTTGTCTTCTAAAATGAATAAAGACGCGTTCGTAATTTTGCTTGTAAAGATCGCGGTCAAGGGGTGTAAGTGTGTTATATAGATCCGGCAAATAAATCGTCATCATGACAATATAGCGACGCAACTTTCCTAAAGAAATATCGGGATGCGCGATGGCAGAGCGGATTTCGCTAATAGACCCTGTGCCGTATAATTCCAAGAGCCTATTTAAATCGATATTATTGGCCTTCAAATCATTTAAAAACGTTTCAACCATCACTTCAAGAGAGATGAACCCATCTTGATTACGATGCGAGTCAATCCATTCATCTGAAAAACTTTGTTGAATTTCTCCTTGATAGCGGGAGAATTTCACCGTTTTAAAAGGAGTATTACTGTGAGTATATAATCGAATCGGGTGCGTCCAATTATGTTGTTTCAATAAATATTTAACCACATCCAAAGCTGTTAAGCCTGTTCCGATGATGCCAATCGATTGGTCGGGCTGCAAATGAGCAAGCGTCTCATCAATAGGAACTGGACTGTTAATATATTGGGGTGTTCCTTCGAGATGATAATAATCCGCATAAGGAGGATGGCCGATTGTGAAGAAAACCGTTTGATAATCCTCATGCCACTGACCATCATCTGCTTGAAGGCGGTAAATATCGCGCTCTGCATCGATCTCACAATCAACAATGGCTGATTCGTGTATGTTCACTTTCTCAGAATTCATTAAATAACTTAAACGTTCAAATAAATAATCACCATAAAATTCACGGGGGACAAAAGCATCATTGTTAGCGTACTCCACATGATTCTCACTAAGCCACACTAAAAAATCATCAGGACTCTCAGGGAAAATACTCAAATCCTGCGCATGCTCATTCATAATAGCTTCTTTCGTATCCTTGCCATAAGGCGCTCCCACCACGAAGTTAGCATCTTTCTCAAATAAATCAATCGTTAAATCATTATTAAAATTAGGATGCGATAGCAATTTCCGAATAATGGTAAATCCGCTAATCCCACCGCCAACAACTGCGACTCTCATATCATACTCCTCTTAACATCGTTTTGTTTATATTCATATTTATTATAAAGGTTTCTTATAGAAATGGAAATAAAGTCAATTGATAAATTTGTATTAATTATGCCCAGTAGGGAAGGTGTGATAAAAAGTTGGTGGTCTACTGATTGGGGGTACTTTGAAAAGCCAAAGTGTCTGTAAACAATGATAATCTAAAAAGCAGTGCGTCACGTCTCTTTATAATGGTCCTATGAACGTGGACAAAGTTGTAGATTCGACTCGCAATACTATAGATGAAACTACATGTACTTTAACTATTAATTGGGAACCTCATGAAGGCATTCTCGTTAAGACTATGAATTCATTCAAAATTCTAAGTCTTATTTTTTATTGGCTACCCATATATGCATCTCAATCAATGACTAACAACTTTACATATAATCACCACTCACTACTCCAGCCACTCATATCGGTCTCCCATCACACCTTTACATAAAATTTACAATCCAAAAAAATAAATAAAAATAATTTAAATTATAAAACTTTATTGTTAAGTCACTTAAGTTTATAAAAATATAATGGAATAAATTAGATTAAAATAAAGATGGATTAAAAACATAATTTTCATAATTTAGGTAATTATTAAACAAAAATATTCCAATCAATTTGTATAATTTATGTATGAAAACCTTTTTGAGGGTAAAGAAATTCGGAAAGACCTAATTATGGGAGATAGCTTGTAAAGATGCTGAGGGCAGTCAATACGCTATATTGTGATCCGAGAAATAAATTTTTTTCATATTTTTCACCAAGATAAATATTTTTTAGGTTATATTTTTATCAATATAATAATGTATATTGTAAATTTTATGTAAACATGTTGAAAAGCAATTGATTAACCTTTTATAATAGTTTATTCTTATTTTTAGATTAATAATATTAATCATATACTAGATATTTAGAAAAGAGGAACATAAAATGAATGAAATTGATCGTAAGAGGTTACGACAGAAAATCTATATTTGTGGTTATACCAATCAGCAATTAGCAAATGAAATAGGAGTGTCGCCTTCGACGATTTCGAACATCCTGTTAGGGCATACAAAACCTAAGTTCGAAGTGTTAAGAGCACTCTTTGGGGCGTTGGAACTCTCTTTCGATGAGTTTGTTCAGATCTTCTTTCCACATGAGTATCAATTAAACATTGATAAAGATTCTTTAGGAGACTTTGACCAAGGGCAGCCGTCACTATAGATAATTTTGTGAATTCATTGGCATTCAATATAAACCAATTGATATGTTATTTTAGTCATATCGAGTATATAATAGTAAATGTCGGTTGTTTCTTTTGTCATTTATTAGGAGGTTTATAAATGGATCCGCGGAAAGAACATGAGAAGTTATTGTCACAATTTGAGCCATTGCTTTTTAAGACTTTAAGTCGAGTAAATATGCGACGCATCCATGCTGATTATGATGATTATCTCCAGGAGTTGCGTTTGAAATTATTAACCCTTGCAGATAAGTTTGATGGGGATCCATTTAAAGAGGATCTTGTTCGCTTCTTAGGCTTTGCGAAACAAGGTTTATATCGTTATACTTTGGATTTAATTCGAAAGTCAGCAGAGAACACAGATTTCGTCGGATCAGATGTCTCAGAATTAAGTGAATTGCTGCATAGTGACTTTGTGTTTGGGCTGAGCCCTGAAATTCAAGTGTTTATTGAACAAGCGAATGAAGTCCTCACAGTTAAAGAACGAGAAATATTTGCCTACTTGCTTCAGGGGGGATATACGGGTCAAGATATTGCGGATGAATTGGGAATAAGTCGTAAGATTATGAATAAGTACAAAAGTCGGATAAAAGAGAAGTTAATACCATTGAAGGGCATGTTGCAGGGGAATCATTAATAAATAACTGAATTAGATTGTGGGAAGTCTCGTTGTTAAAAAACAATGGGGCTTTCTATTTGTGCACTAGCCTCTGTTGCTGCTGACCTAGTGCTTTCTCTGCATTGTAATGGATCCATTCCTTTAATAGCTTATAGACAATTCTTAATCGTTTTTGGGCACAGGCGACTAACGCTGTCCTTAGATACTTATTGCCTCTTGTCGTGCGATAGGCTTTCTTTATCCCAGAACTTTCATACGAACCTTGAGATAAACCTGCCCAAGAAGCTATGTGATTCACTGATGAAAAAGCATCGACCTTAGGATCAAACTCACCTAAAATTGTTGCGGCTCCAGTTTATTTTATCCCTGGAATTTCCAAGAGGTGTCCGTACTCGGTGAGAAAGTCATCTTAGAAGTCGACTTCGATATCCTGAGTGAGTCGATCGATTTTCTGAGTATAAAAGCGCTATTCATCCAAAGAATCTTCTAAAAGTAGACGATTCATTCGGCTTTTTTCCATCTAGGGCCTGTATGAACTCTTCCGGACTGGCCTTCAGGTTAGAACCAAACAAACAGGCAAGTAACCGATTCAAAAGTTACCTGCCTGTTTCTTTACAATTTATTCAATTCTTCAACTTCTTGTATTGCGCTGACGACCATTTCACGTGTGATCTCATACGGTGAAACCTTGATATCAGCCATGGTCATACACTTATCTATCATCTTATTGAAGTCTACCTCAGATGTCAGTTCTAACTGCTCTAAGTTTGTAGATAGATGAATGCTCTTCATGAATTCAAATAATTTATCGCGTGTTTCATATTGTTTGTCCATTGTAAGTAAGACCAATGCTCCATAACACGTCCATTCGCCATGCAAGTGCGTTTCTCCAGACTTAGTTGCTGTCGCTCCGTAGTAGAGCGCGTGAGCTAAGTTTGAGTTGTAGTCATTATCAACTAACACTGATGTTAAGGCCGTTGTACCGATTATTTCTTGAAGAACTTTGTCGATCGCAGGACTCGCTTTGTGCTCATTCGCTGCATCCATCGCTGCTTTTCCGTTCGCAAGCAATCGTTCATTACAGCCTTGGACAATTTTAACGCCTAGGTCATTTTCAAAAGATAACTCACGATCTCTTGCTGAAAATGTCGCCTCGATTTCTTTTGTAATTGCGTCACCAATCCCTGCCCATAAATATTTAGTCGGAGCTTCTGCTATCACAACACTATCCGCAAAAGAATGTACAGGCGGTTGCGGAATTTGCTGAACACCGTGCATCTCGCCGTTATCTTCATATAAGACACAGACTGCTGAAGTTGGGGCACACGTTGAAGCAATCGTTGGGAAAGAGAAAACGGGCTTATCTAACTTATACCCCGCTGATTTTACAGCGTCAATTGCCCGCCCGCCGCCGACTGCGAACAACATATCCGCTTCTTGAACTGACTCAATGCTAGCGATGCGATCAATATTCGATAAGTTTGCATTTTCGCCGTACCAAACAGTATCTACAACTTCTAGATCGGTTGATGTAATAGCATCTAAGATTCGGTCTTGACTTGCTTTCAAGGCTTTTTTACCACCGATAATTGCTACTTTATTTCCAAAAGGCGTACAGTAAGTTGCGATTTCGTCGTAGGCATTTTCTCCGATGGTAAAGTTGGGTAAGTTTACAGTTAAAGTCATTAAATCCCTCTCTTTATTATAATTTTTTAATCTTAATTATAGGGGAATTTAATAAATATGGCAAGTGAACCCGATTAAAGATCGGATTCCTGCTGTTCATTCTGTAAGACAGGGTGACGTTCTATATAAACTGGTCTCGTTCCGGCTTTCCGACAATGAATGCAACAAGGGATAAGAGTGCCTGCACAGCCACAAAGAAGAGGTTTCCCGGTAGTTGTAAGATGGCCACAACATAGAAAAACGCGCCAGCTAAGACGAAGTTCCTCGAATTGAAGACTAAGCCCACACCATTCATTAAAAATGCCAGTCCAACTGAAACAATGTGCACAGTAAATTGATCTGATAGACTGATTTCATTCGCAGACGCCGACTGATCAATCATTACATACAGGTAAATGAGATATAGAACACTTAAGATAAATGCAATAGTAGCAAAGGTACGGGCAATTTTCTTCATTATACTAACCCCTTACTATTTAATAGTTGATAAAATTTAATAATGGTACTAGTTTACTATAGTATACTACATAATATTAGAAAATAGAAATAATATACGGTATATGCTTATTTGTTTTTAATAAAAATGCCGAAGAATTTGCACCTCAAGCCAAATGGAGATACGGTTTGTCCTAAGTAGCCCCAACTCAAGCCACATGGACGAGTGGTTTGTCCTGAGTTGCCCCAACTCAAGCCAAATGGAGATACGGTTTGTCCTGAGTTACCCCAACTCAAGCCAAATGAATGAACTGGTCCTATAGTCAAGGACTATTTGAGCCACATTTTGAGTGCAGCTACTCTTCAATTTCAATCGTTCTGATGTGCGTTAATGCAGGTGTTGAATAAATATCTGCTAAAGGATAGACATTGGTAGTACAAAACTGATAATATTGAATAGGGCTTAGCTTCGCTAAGTTCCATTGGTAACGCTCATTGTTGTAGTAATCCATATACTCTTCAATGAGCTTTTTTACGTCCTCATAAT
>NZ_JBGQQZ010000077.1:0-10749 GCF_045528575.1 Ruoffia sp. FAM 24228 | reverse complement strand
GTTCATCCGTGGTAAGATGGGTGTAGGTCATTTGTGGTCACTCCTTTGTATTCTTTGGTCGGAATTACAAGTTGAGTGTACCACAAATGGCTGTTTTAGTTGTCTAGCTTAATTTTACAATCGGCGTCATAATAAAAACTCCCAACGATTCTAAAGTCAATTAACTTAGAATTCATTGAAAGTTTTTTTAAAATATCTTGTTATTAATCTACACCTTTAAGTGCTTCAACCATATCGATTTTTTTCAGTTTAAAGTGCATAGCCACCATGACTATTGTAGAGAATGCTAAGGATATGAAGAATGAAGCGATGTAACTGCCTATTGAAACACTTGGATGGAACAAGACGTCCATCATTTGCATTGTTTTTAACAAGTAAGTATTTAAGATCGTT
Source organism: Ruoffia sp. FAM 24228 (assembly GCF_045528575.1). Classification (NCBI taxonomy): domain Bacteria; kingdom Bacillati; phylum Bacillota; class Bacilli; order Lactobacillales; family Aerococcaceae; genus Ruoffia; species Ruoffia sp. FAM 24228. The sequence continues at coordinate 10,356 of NZ_JBGQQZ010000077.1, read as the reverse complement.
CCGAGCACTAAACCAACTAAGCTACCTAAGACTGATAGTACTAATACCTCATTAAAGATATACATACTTACTTCTTGGTCATAGAATCCAAGTACTTTAATCGTAGATAATTCTCGGATTCGTTCAGCAACGTTAATATTTGTTAAGTTATACAGAACGACAAAGGCTAATGAAGCTGCTGAGATAATTAGAACTAATGTAATTAAATCTAAACTTCCCATTTGATCTGCGAAACTTTCAGCAAGTGTATTCAAATCGACAGTCGTTAAGACATTATCATTGTCCATGATTGCTTCTTCAGTTTCTTTTTGACTGACACCTTCTGTGTAGTGAACTAAGTAAGCATTTTGACTTGGTTCTTCCCCAAAGATATTTTCATATTGTTCAGGATTTACATAGAGGTAGTGAGAAGCGTAGTTTTCTACAACTGTAAAATCTTCTACAGTAAACTCTTCTAAGTCTTCATTTTCTAAGGTAAATGAGTCGTTTTTTGATAAATTCAGTAACTCACCCATTCTTTCTGTGATAAATGGACCTTTATCTACGATGGCATTTGGAATTGGTTCCTGGCCTCTTTCGCGTAATGTAACGTAGTCCGAGAATGATTCTAAATTCCCTAGAGGAACTGTTACAGTAACGGATTGTGTCTGACCACCTTCCAATTCTGCATCATACGTTTCAAGTACCACTGGCATATAGCCCTCTACGCCATCCATCTCTATGAGTGACTGATTCATGTCTTCAATTTCAGATTCTTCTAAATCTTCATTAAGGTAAACCATGCCATCATATGTTTGGAGTTGATTAAATTGGCCATCCACAACACCAGATATTGTATTACTAATTCCGAAACCTGTTACGATCAACATCGTACACCCTGCAACTCCGATAAGAGTCATCGAGTTACGTCCTTTGTATCTAAGTAGATTTCGCACTGTCATTTTGGTATTAAATGATAATCGATTCCAAATACTTGGTACACGTTCTAGTAATAATTTCTTACCTGATTTCGGTGGTTCTGGTTGTAATAGATTGGCCGGTTGAGTATGCAACATTTTAAGTGGTGTATAGATTGCAGGGAATAAAGCTGTCGCCAAGGCTATCAGTGCTGCAAGAAAATTCCATCCCCATAAGATTTCAATTTCAGGCGCATCGAAATAATACAACATATTATATGCGTTTAAGATGACACCTGGAAAGACTGCGTAACCAATTATTAACCCAACAATTATACCTAATATCCCGGCGATACCAGCATAAACAACGAATTTCTGGATAATTGTCCCATTGTTATATCCTAGTTGTTTCATTGTTCCCATGTAATTTCTTTGTTCACTTGCCATACGTTTAATTGTTGTGAACGTTACTAAGATGGCTATCGCAAAGAAAAACACTGGGAATATATTAGAAATCACATTTAGTTGTTCTGCATTATCATTTAAACTTTGATAGGCACTTGAACTTCCACGTTTTTCCACCACATAGGTTGGCTCTTCTAAATCATTTAGAGATTCTATAGCTTCAGCAATATCTGCTTCAGCCTGTTCTAAATCTTCTAAGGCATCTTCTTCTTCTGAGATAAATTCATAACGATTTAAGTTATACTCAGCGTCACCTTGCATCAATTCCATTCGTCCAGCCAGAGCATCTTCACGACCTGTTTCAAGCTCTCTTTGACCTGCAATAAGCGTATTGTATGACTCATCGATCACCCGTTTACCATCGACAAGACTCGCTTGTCCTTCATTAAATTGTGAAATACCTTCATCTAAAGCTTGTCGGCCTTCAGTGATTGCAGCATAAGCTGTATCTAACTCACTTTGACCTGCCGCACTTTGAGCATTCAGCTCAGTCCAACCTTGGTTAATCGTACTTTGCGCTGCTTCTAATTGACTCAAACCAGCATAATATTCATTCCAACCAGCTGCTAAAACAGAACTTTGTTCGTCGAGTGTCACTTGTCCCGTTTGCAACATATTCACTGCTTCCACTAATTGAGTCAATTCTGATTGAATTTGATCTAAGTCCAGTTCCGGAGGTAGTTCATTTAAACCACCATCTTCGAGCAGCTGATCTAATTCAGCTTGAGCAGTCGTCAGCGCCGCTTCCGTTTGACTAAGCTGACTATTAAGCTCTTCAATTTGAGTTTCTAAAGAATTGAATCGTTCAATTTGTTGATTCAACTCTGCCAGTTCTGAGTTATTTTGTTGACGTAAAGTACTAAATTCATTCAATTCATTTCTTTGTGTTTGTAAATCACTTTCAATTTGAATGGATTCCGCTTCAGTTAATTCTTGATTTTGTAATTGTGATTCTAATGCACTGATTGCTTGTGATAATTCAGCCATTTGTTGATTATAAGACTCATTCTGAGTTAATAATTCATCTCTTTGTGCAATAAGTTCCGAAATATCTCCCATATTATTGTATTCTGTTTGGAGTTGGTTCAATTCTGTTTCGATGTTTGTTAATTGCTGTTCTAATTCACGTATTTCAGCTATTTTATTAATTAGCTCATTGTCACTTCCAGAAGGGTTTTCTGGGAGTGTTTCTGTTTGAGTCTCTAACTCAGCTATTCGCTTATTTAATAATTGTAGAACATCATCAATAGAAGTTGCTGGGCTCAATTCTGTCCCAACAAGTTGTTCTAGTAAAATGAGTTGTTCTGTCGAAAGTTTCAAATCAGCTAACGTTTGCTCTAGCTCTTCAACCTCATCTAATTCATTGACGATAGCTGCGAGTTCTTGAAGATTTTCTCTTAAGATATCTCGTTCAATATTTAATGAATTAATCCAAGATACAATATCCGGATTTGCTCCGGTATCTGATTGCTCAAGAACTTGAAGGAAGCCGTTAATAACATCAATCTGATCTTCAATTGCAGCTAACAATTGCTCTGGTGGTATCTGATCGTTTGTAGCAAGACTTAATTGGTCTAGCAATTCTTGTCTTCCTGCAGCCAATTGACTATAACCGGCATCAAGTGCCGCTTGGCCTTCAACTAATTGTGAATAACCTGCTTGTGCTTGTGATGCTGCTTGATCTAACTGTGCTTGTGCATCCGTTAATTGTGACTGAGCAGATGCGATTTCTTTATTAAAGGTCGCCAGTCCTTCTTCATATTGGGTCAAGCCTTCTTCATAGGTTTTTTCATTATAATTCAGTTGTGCCCGTGCATCCGCAAGGTCTAACCGACCTTGTTGATACTCTTTGATTCCATTATTCAATTCTTCTTTTCCGCTTTCGATGTCAGCAATCCCTTGATTAAGAGTTCTTTGTCCATCAAATATTTCTTGATGGCCCTCTGATAAAGTTGCTTGAGCATCTTCTAAAGCTTCTCGAGCATCTTCTAAGGTTTGGTAACCATCAGCCACTTCAGCTTCCCCTTCATCAATGGAAGACGCAATTTCATCTTGCAACTCCACAATTCGTAGTTCAGGTCTACCTTTTAAGTCTTCTTCAATTGAAGCCACTGTCTGATCGACAACTTGATTATATTCTGGTGTATATGCTTCGTATTCTCTCGCATTATCTATCCAATAATATGCTTCAGAGTATAAATCTCCACTCACTGCCTGATCGCTTATAATTCCAAAGACATTAGCCGATCCGCTTCGGGTCATTCTTTCTATATAGAGTGGATTACGAGCAAAACCGACCACTTCGAACTCTTCCGTCTCCAATGTGAAACCAGCACTATCGGAATTATCTAGTGTAATTCGGTCACCAATTTGGATAGGTGAATCCATTTGTGCATTGAGCGTTTCTAGATATTTTGTATCGAGGACAATCTCATCCGTATCTTCAACCATTCGTCCTTCAAAAACCTTAAAGAAAATTGTACTCTCATCTCCGTTATAGGTGAATATCTTCGCATTCTCTTCACCAGGACTGACAATAGCATTAATGGACTGCATGGGTAAGATAGTGACACCATTCTGGTTATCTAACAAATCAATATCTGTCTCGTTAAGACCAACTGTCGATAATATATGTCCATCTGGCATATTATTCTCTTGATATACTTCTCGAGCAGTTCTTACCATGCATGGCCCTGCGGCCCGAATTCCAACAAAGAAAGAAACACCTAAGGCAATGATGGCAAATATTGAGATAAAGCGAGGAATCGATTCTTTTATTTCTCTTAAATTATCCTTCCATAATGCAGAATTCATAGGATTCCCCCCTTCTTAATACTAATTACCATTTTATTTCATCTACTTTTAGAGGCGTATCATTTATAACAATATCGTCTACTTTCCCGTTTCTAATCTTTATTACCCGATCTGCCATCTCTGAAATTGTTGTATTATGAGTAATAACAACGATGGTGGTATCGGTATTACGGCTTGTATCTTGCAATAATTTAAGTATTTGCTTACCTGTCTCGTAGTCTAATGCACCCGTAGGTTCATCGGCTAATAATAATTTTGGTTTGCTGGCAATAGCGCGAGCAATGGATACACGTTGTTGTTCTCCACCTGAAAGTTGAGCTGGAAAATTATCCGCTCGGTGGTCTAAACCACATTGCTTAAGGACATCCATGACATCTGCATCACTATTAGATATTTGAATCGATAACTCAACATTTTCTTTTGCGGTTAAATTAGGTACAAGATTATAGTTTTGGAAGACAAAGCCAATATTATTTCTACGAAATGTTGTTAATTCTTTGTCTGAATAATCACTAATATTTTTTTCAGCAATAATAACCTCACCGGATGTCGCTTTATCCATTCCACCTAATATATTTAACGTTGTGGATTTACCAGCTCCTGAAGGTCCTAATATTACGGCAAATTCGCCGGATTCGATTGTGAATGTTACACCGTCATTTGCGCGAGTGACAACTTCACCGCTTTTATACTCTTTTACTACATCAATTAGCTCAATATAGCTCATCTAATCTCACCTCTATTACTAATTTTCGCGATAAAATACCAACACCTTGAGGTAACTACTTTCTTCATCTGGACTTGTTGGGAAATCTTCTGGAAGACTGAATTGTTGGATTAAATAATAAGTTCCGTTCAACTCTTGCGTTGCCGCAACCATATCATCTCGGAAATCTTCTAGAGCATATCCACTATGGTTGGTACTTAATATCGTCATCCCATTTGGATTTGTTAATTTAAATAATTGTTTTGCTAAGTTTGAATAGTCTTCTTCTACTCTGAACATCTTCTTTTTAGTTCGCGCGAAGCTTGGCGGATCACTAACAATTAAATCAAATGTAATGTTATTTTTGGTTGCGTAATCTAAATAATTAAAGACATCCATCACACGAATCTCATGTTTAGAATCTTCAACTTCGATATCATTTAACGCAAATTGTTCTGTTGTTAATTCGATACTGCGGTTGGCTACATCAACACTTACCGTATGGTCACTTCCACCAACTGATGCCGCAACTGAGAAAGCGCCGGTATAACTAAAGATATTCAATACAGACATCCCATTCGCTTGCGTCTTAATAAAATCACGTACATCTCTTTGGTCTAAAAAGATTCCTGTCATCCAACTTTCACCTAAATGCACAGCATAGTTAAGATTATTCTCTTTAACGACTAATGGATCCGGTGCTTCGGCGCCACTGACTAGTTGAATGGGTTCTAAATCATCTGTTTGGAAGCGGAGCGTCTCATAAACTCCCTTAACTTCAGGTAATAATTGTTTTATTGCTTCAAAGAACCAATGACGGTATTCATAAATTCCTTTAGAATACCAATTAATTTGAACGTAGTGGCCGTACCAATCAATGGTCACCCCACCAATGCCGTCCCCTTCACCGTTAAATACACGGAAAGCAGTCGTTTCGGTACTATTAAAGAATGCTTCGCGTTCTTCAAAAGCTTCTTCTAAGGCATCATAGACTAAACTGTCGTTCCAGTATTCATCTTGATAAGTGGTAATTAACCAGCCAACACCTTTATTTTGGCGTCCGACTAACATTTTCCCTAAGAATTGATTGTCAAAATCATTTAAGATGACGACATCTCCTTCAATAAAGTGTTTTGCTTTATCTTCGTTTTGGAAATCCTTCGCTTTAATTAATTTTCCACCATGTTTAATTCGCTTTGTCGCAAGTTCTCTTAATTTATATTCTGCCATTTTGAACACCCTTTTTCTTTCTCTTTTAATTTAATAACTGTGTGTCGTTGTCATAACGTTGATTCTCAGCGGTTAACACTGATTCCATCAAGTATGAAAATTCACTCATTGTCATTTTATTCAATTCGTTTATTTCTGGTATCTTTTCTTCTGATGGTGTCATGGTTAGTTCTAAACGGTAATTAAAAGATTCGATATCTGCTGTTTTATTACTGAATATATTCAGCACAAATTGTTCATAAAGACCTGTTAATGTTGCGTTATAACTACCTACCTCAGGATTTATACTAATAGTTGCTTTGGTTAATTTATCTGTCACGTGATTTGTACTAATATTACTTTCCCACTGATAATCAGCTGGAAACTCTCGATTATCCAACCTTCTCGAAGATATTAAGTCATCTGTAATTTGTGAAGACAATGTCGACTGAAATGTTAGTCCTCGTGAGTTTTCAGTGATATTAAATTGTTGATTCGGAATAACATCATAAGAAATGTGTCGATCATCACTTTCGTTAATATCCACATTTAAACTATAATTCAAACTGAAACTGCCCGCATTTTGATAGAATCCACGTGGAATCTCAAGTCTTTCCATATCAATAATCGTGCTATCATTTAATTGATAGATATCATCCGTAGAGATATCCTCTATTTGAGATAAATCTGGAAAGTATAATAAATTATCGATTAACTCTTCATTCATATTAATCGAACCTAACTCATCTTGATTAATCGCAATGTAGTAATTATTGAATTCATTTAGTTGGTTTTGAACATTTTGAGGAAAATACGTTTGCTCAAAAAATCCCGTATCCGTTAATAAATTGATTGTATTAATGTAAGCTAAAGAAAATTCACGATAAGAAACGATGTCATAAGTTGAGACTGATTGTGTATTGTCTTGTCCATATTCATAAATATCAAACGTTAATCTTGCATCCCCACTTATAGAATCAGCAAGAATCTCACCTTCAGCAAGTAATTTGTTCGAATCAACATTCATATATCGCAAAGTGATTTTATATTTATCTGATGCTTCTAATTTATCTAATACTTGCTTAAAATCTTGATCAACTTCTTCTCGTATGGCGAGCTCTTCTTGCATTTCTTCATCTTCAGATGCTTGGGCAAACTGTATTGGATAATTAATGAATGAAATGAGACTCAGAGATAACAATAATTTCTTTAATTGACGCATAATTATTCGCTCCTGACCTTTTTACTCCGCTTCATATATTAGCACATTATTTCGAACTGAGTATGAATTTTATCTTCTTTATTATCAGCTACTACGCTTACATTAAAAAAGCATACACTTTTAGTTTTAGACACTAAAAATGTATGCATTTAAATCACAAGAAACGATTAACTATCTTCTATCTTTATCGTCGTTATTGAAGGCATCTTTCACACCGTCTACCGCACCTTTGACAGTATCTTTAACGTCATCTAGGGCTTCTTTAGCTTTACCGCTATTTTTTTGTGCTTTTCCTTCTGTTTCACGTTTTTTATCGCCAGTTACTTTACCTGTAACTTCTTTTGTTTTTCCTACAACTTGATCTTTTTTATCTTCTGACATATTTTTCCCCTCCAAATTTTTATTATTTCTTTATTCTTATATTTTATTGAAAAAGCAGTGCTATTGTCAATTAATAGGCTTTTTCTCCGGTTATGACTATCATTATTTTGATAATGAAAGAAATAAAATAATGACGACAGTAAAACTTGCTAAAAAGCTTTTCATGTTCTAAACTAAATTTAGTTAAAGGGGTGTATTATGAAAGTATTACTATATAGCGAAAACTTGAAACAAATTAATAAATCTGGCTTAGGTAAAGCCATTCAACACCAGAAAGAAGCTCTTTTTTTAAATAATATAGAATATACAACTGACATAAATGATACGTTTGATGTTCTTCATATTAATACGTATTTCCCAAAATCATATTATGTCGCATATAAGTTAGGGCATAGTGGCATCCCTGTCGTTTACCATGCTCACTCAACCGAGGAGGATTTTCGAAATTCATTCATCTTTTCAAACCAAGTCTCTCCATTGTTTAAACAATGGTTGATTCAGGCTTATCGTCAAGGTGATATTCTCATCGCTCCTACACCTTATGCTAAAAAGTTACTTGAATCGTATGATATCGGACGAGAAATTGTGAGTGTATCAAATGGGATTGATTTGCGCCGTTTCAATCACGTAGATAATGCCAGAGAACTGTTTCTTGAAGAGTTTAATTATGAATCTGATGACTTTATCGTTATGGGTATTGGCTTATATTTAGAACGGAAAGGGATTCTGGATTTCGTGGAATTGGCCAAGCGCATGCCACATGTTCAATTTATTTGGTTTGGTTATACTGATCTAAAACTTGTGCCTGACAATATTAAACAAGCGATTCAAACGGACTTACCAAATCTAATATTCGCTGGTTATGTTCCTAATGATTCCATCATACTTGGTTTACAAGGTTCTGATTTGTTCTTATTTCCAACGATGGAAGAAACTGAAGGGATTCCTGCCTTAGAGGCTTGTGCAACAAAAGCAAACTTTATTGTTAGAGATATCCCAGTATTTGATGATTGGTTAATTGACAAGAAACATGTCTATAAAGGAAAAGACATTGATGATTTCGAACGATTAATCGAACAATTTAGATTAAATGACTTACCTCCCTTAGGTGAAGCTGCCTATGAGGTTGCTAAAGAGAGAAATCTCATCGAAATTGGAAAGCAATTAAAAGACGTCTACCAAAAAGCCATCGAAATTAAACTCGAGGAAGAAAAAAACTGAAGTAGATGAATGGCTTATTGCCGTTCATTTACTTCAGTTTTTTATGCTTTCTTAATTAAATGTGTATCCAAGAATTTATCCAATTGCCCCTTATCTCTCGCTGTTTGCCCTTGAGAGATGTTTGTCGGGTTTAGATATAAACGCGCTTGCTCATTGTTATTTTCATCAAATGCAGCAACTGCCTCACCTTCATCTTCGTCGAACACTCGATCCACGTGATGATAAGTACTTTCTAATATCTCTTCGACATCCATTGCGATTGCATCGCGCAATACTTGATACATCTCAGCTTGTGCTTCAGGAATATAGAATATATCTACTTTTACTAAGTCTTCTTGCTCAGTTTTTTTACCTTTTTGTCTTCTCTTTTTTGCCAACTCGCTTCCACAGACCTTTCTATCTTTTCTTATGGATTAAGTATTTATTCATAAATTCCATAGAATCATTTAAAAGAAGTTCCTCTAGTAAATTTATCACAGAAGAATCTTCATTTGTTCCAATTTGGTAGGTTGTCGATAACAATAATTCATGATCAGCATTGCCCATTGCGATATTGTAATGGGCTTCTTTCATCATACTTTCATCATTTAAGCTATCGCCAAATGCCATTGTATCTTCTTTTTTAATATTGTATTTTGTCTGTAATTTTCTTACAGCACTTCCTTTACCGCCATCTTTTGAGTATACATCTAGCCAACCGTCACCACTCGTTACCGAATCAATGTCTTCAAAACGTTCTTTCAAAATACGCGTCATTATTTTATTTCGATCAAGTGAGTGCGTTGAATAAATCGCGAGTTTAGTAGGCTTTTCTCCTTCCGGTAAATCTTCGAACTTTTCAATATAGGCTAAAGCATTATTATATTGAGAAATGTGTTCAAAGGCTTCGCCTTCGGTTTCTCTAAAGTAGGCTTGATTTCCAGTATTTACCATAATGTGGAAACCTTCAAATTCATCAACAAAGGATGCAATTTTATAGAGAGTCTCTCTATCCACAGTCGTTGTTGATAACTCTTCATTATTTTTTACTATAAAATTCCCATTATCACAAGCAAAGTATAAATCTTTTTGATCTTCTTTCGAGAAGTAGTCAATAATTTTGTGATAACTGTTCCCAGTTGCTATACAAACCAATACATCTCGGCCTTTCAGCGTATGAAGTGCGTGATTAAAACGTTCGACGTCGTAGCTTTTGTCTTTTCTCAACAGAGTTTCATCTAAGTCAATTACAATTAATTTTACAGTCATTATAAACTCCTTATAAGATGTCCATTTCGTATTAATAGTATCATATTTAGTCACTGGTTTTAAATAGTTTGATTTGTCAAATTAAGCTAGACAAAACTGCTTCATCTAAGTAACTCAAAAATACTTCCAACGGTGTTCGGTAGTGTAAGGATTTCCGTGGAATCGTGTTCCGTTTGTGTGCAATCGATGACACA
>NZ_JBGQQZ010000076.1:0-11310 GCF_045528575.1 Ruoffia sp. FAM 24228 | reverse complement strand
TAGATTCTCCTTTGATTGGTTTTGGTCGACTTAATTATAAGGGAATCTACTGACCTTTTTCTATTGATATACAAAAAAACGTACCAGTGAGTTTTTAGAACTCACCAACACGATTAATTATAGAACCGTTATTTATAAGACTTACACGCTCTTTACGTGTGTCGTTGACCTATTATATTTAATACAGCACTTCAAAATTGATTGTTCGTAGAACATTCAATTGGTACATAAGCCTCCTTGACTAACCGAATATTCGTTCTTATAATGATTAAAGGAGTTCTTAGGGAGGAGGTATATGATGTTAGATTTAAAAAAATTAGATCAAAGTAGTGTTCAGTTTGATTATTTTAGTGAAAGCTTCAGCCGATTTGAAGCTGATTACTATCGTTATTCAAATATGAATATCCCCTTATCATTTTTGACCGACGACATCCTATTTGCTATGAGTGAATCTCAAGTTAATTACTTTCGCCTCCCATCTTTTAAAGCGAAGGATAATCGCGATCATTTTTTTATTTTTAAAGTGCGTATGCAGCCAGATAATCATTAAGTTAGAACGTATGAGTATATCCGTCATGTGTTTGCTTTAAAGTAATGGATACACTATTACTCTATATTATAGATTATTATTAATGCCTAAAAAAAAGACAATCCTAACAAATGGATTATACCTTTTAAAATTTTCTTTATACCGGGTCATAAAAATTCATCCTCTCGTAGATAAGTTTAATTTATTCTTGTCTCTACGAAAAGCTGTCTAAGATTTGATACTAACACCAATAACTCTTATTCATAATTCTTGTTCAAATACTCTTGAATGCTATTACGTATTTCATCATGCTTTATAGGGTTATAAGAGGTTTCTTTATTGTGCCAGTTGGAACTATCGTATAGCCATACAGGCATTTTTTTCCGTTCTTCACTTTCCCATTCATAACGTGGAAAAACATGGGCATGCAGAAAATTATCAGTATTTCCTAAAATGTCATAATTAACTCTAATAGGTGTACAACTATGAATAATAGCATCACCTAGAATACTCATGTCGGAAAGAAACTGTTCACGTTCCTCTAATGTTAAGACATTCAAAGAGTTAACTTCCTTTTTGGGTAATAGCACACAGTAGCCAGGTAAAAATTGAACATCTCCAAAAACAGCATAGCCACCTTTTAATTCTTTTATCAACATTGGATTAGTCCCATTTATTGCAGATAAAATTCGATTCTCGTTCATTCCATGTAAATCACTCCTTTTTGAATTGGATAATTTTTAGTATAGCAAATTATCTAATCACTCAGCTTATTACCTGATGTGTTTATAATTTTTCTTTTATTACGCGTCAAAGTGCTCTTACTGATGCCAGTCATTTATTCTACCTCTTTATAGGAATGATTATTCAATAGATTCATGGCCAGATTAATTTGTTGCTGATTGAATTTTTTTGGGCGCCCTTCCCGGAAGTCGGGTTTCTGTTTGGCCAGTTCTTTACCTTCCTGCGTACGCTCTACAATCAGATCCCGTTCAAAATCCGCAAAAGCACTGAAAATCGTGAAGATCAATCTTCCCGTGGACGTAATTTCAATAATCCCCAGATTCAACACATTGATCCGCACGCCCTTCTCAAATAAGAGCTTGATCGTGTTCAATGCATCTTGCGTGCTGCGAGCGAAGCGGTCCAGCTTTGTCACAACCAATGTATCCCCTGTCTCAATTTCCTGAAGGAGTTTTTGAAATTCAGGGCGATCACTTTTTGTTCCGGTGATTTTCTCGAAGTAGACCCGGTCGCAGCGTTCCTCCTCAAGTTGACGCAGCTGCCCTTCCAGATCTTGCTGGCGGGTACTCACCCGTGCGTAACCATATTTCATCTTTTTTTACCCCCCTTTTTGAACATAAGTTATGACACCTTTATTTCCCTTGATTTTACTGGACCTCGGAAGCATAGTCAATACTCTTAAGTTATGAAACTTGCATAATAAAAAAGTAAGCCGACTTTTTCAATCGGCTTTTATCTATACATCATTTAACTAAAGCTCCTGAGATACTAATTGCTCAAATTTATCTGCTAATTTTTTTTCAGTGTCTTCTTCAAAAAAGTTTTTGTGCTCAAGTAAAATATTTCTTAATAGATTATCCAGAACTTTAGACATCTCAGCTAATTCATCTTCATTATTATTTAGAGGATCTCCATGTACAATTCTAGAACGAACATTATAAGCTTTTTTTATCTTTTTATACAATTCATCTCTTTCAATAATTGTATTTTTAACTAGAGAAGCAGCTCTTTCCGCCACATTATGAGTGATCTTGTTTCGAGAAATTGAAAATAAACACTCTAAAGCGTTAATATAGAATACTATTTTTAAGGATAGTATTCCTTGAGAACGGGCAGCAATAGTAAAAAAGAAAGCTCTTATATATCTATTTGAACCTTCGCTTTCATAAAAAACTTCAGGAGTAGGGTATTTTGATTCAATTAATTCTCTTTTATTATCATTATTTTCTTCTGAATCTGGATCAAACAGGTTTTCCTCCATTGTAGAAACAGCTCTATTTAATTCTTCGTCTGAAAAAGTACTAATAACGTCTCTAAAATTATCTGCTGTAGAATTAATTGCAGAAACAGAAGCTTTATACGTGCCTACATCTCTAAAGTTATTTTCGTATACAATCAAAAATCCATCTCTAACGTATATATTATTGTCTTTTACTGTCCATAGGTAGTGTGTGAGGTATTGAATTTTTCTTAGCAGAGAAAAAGAAAATCCCAACCCTATAGTATTCATTTCCTCAAAACTAATAATGTTCTCCAATTCTCCGTCTATATAGACGTAAGTAGTGTTATCTGCTAAAAATTCATTAGCCGAATGAAATCCTATACGCTCATTAGTCTCTGGATTTTGAAGTATCTTCTTAAATTCTCCACTGCTATTTGTAATTCTTGCACGGTATTCATCTAAATTAATTCTTTTTCCTTTGGTCTTTATATTATCTAATTTCATATTATGCAAAACCGCATAGAATCTAAATTTCATAAAAACTCCTCCCGTAAATTGTCGTTTTTTTAGATCCTTTCTTATTTTTATTTGAAAAGCTTTCACTACTCCCATTATACTCAATTATCTTATCGATAATCGCAAAAAAAAGGATATAAATTTATTAAAATTATTAAATTCCTATTTTATAGTAAAAATTACTCGAGTAAATTTAAATAATTTTCCCTGCCTATTCTCCTTTCAAGTTAATCGACACATGTAGTATGCAAAAGTTTTAGATATATCTAGACTTCTATCTCTGTAATTTTTGGGTACACCCATAATCGACTATCTAAAGAGAATAGTTTTGAGTCAAAAAAGGACCACTTTTTCACATCAAAAGCGGTCCTTTTTTCCTGTCTTATAAACGATTGTTTTTGATACTAACTGATTTATAAAAATATGCCTCTAAAGTTTCCAAAACTTCAGAGGCATATGAAAACGAGAATTAGTTAATATTTGAAACAGGTTATTAATTTTTGATAGGCTTAGAATTAGACCTTAACAATCGAAGCCCATTCAGAATAACAACCAATGTACTTCCTTCATGAATAATGACACTGATTGCAATATCCGTTAAGCCTAAGAAACTAACGACAACTAAAAAGGCAACAACGGCCATTGAAAAAATAACATTCTGCCAAATGACACGATTCATTTTCGTAGATATATTATGAGATTGTACCAATTTGGATAAATCGTTTTGCATTAAAACTAAATCCGATACCTCTACTGCCACATCGGTCCCATCTCCCATAGCGATTCCCACATCTGCGTTTACGAGAGCGGGGGCATCATTCACTCCGTCTCCAACCATGGTAACTACACCGTATTTTTCTTTTTGTTCGTCTATAATTCTGGATTTGTCTTCCGGCATGACATTCGCAATCACTTCATCTATTCCTAATTGTTTAGCGACTGCTTTACCCGTCATTTCTGAGTCACCAGTAATTAATGTGGTGTGTATGCCTTGTTCTCTGAAATAATCAATGGTTTCTTTTGCATGCTCACTCGGAACATCCATGAGGGCAATAAGACCTATAACAGCCTCATCTACTGCTACGTATACGACCGTCTTACCTTCTGACGACCATTCATTATTTAAACGACTATATTCATCTGAAACATCGTCAAACGAAGTCGGTTTTCCTATACGATAATTTCTCCCTTTGTAATCTCCTGTCAATCCTTTGCCGATCTGGTTTTCTACTTCGATAGTTAGTTTATTTTTTTGCTCAAACTTTCTTAGAATAGCATCTGCTAAAGGGTGATTGGATTCTTTTTCAAGAGCTACTACGATATCAATCATGTTTTCTTCGTTCACGGAATCAGCAAAATAGTAATTGGTTACTTCAGGTTTTCCTTTAGTCAAGGTTCCTGTCTTGTCAAATGCAATGGCTTGAGTATCGGCTAATTGAGACAGGTAAGAACTACCTTTTGAAAGGACGCCTTTTTTGGCCAAGTTAGAAGTCGTCGATAAAGTTACCGATACAGTAGCCGCTGCTAAAGCACAGGGTGAAGCTGCCACTAAAAGGACCAATCCTCTATAGATACTTTGTGACCATGTCCAGTCTAGGAGAAAAGGAGCCAATAACATGAATAACGGAATGGCAATTAAAACAACTGTAACGTATTTCGGTTCAAATTTTTGGATTATACTCGCAGCTTTTGTTTGGTTGTCTTGGTTCTGGTTTACTAACTGTAAAATTTTTGAAAATACTGTATCTTTATTTTCTTTAGTGACTTCCATTGTGAAAGTACCTGTTCCATTGATTGTACTTCCGAAAACGTCGTCTCCTTTGGACTTCTCTTTTGGGATACTTTCTCCATTAATAGACGACTCATCAATGGACGTAGAGCCTGACAAAATGACGCCATCAATGGGGACTTGATCGCCATTCAATACTTGAAGTTGATCTCCCACTTTTAATTCACTGACGTCAACATTTTTTGTACTGCCATCAGGCTGGATTAACCGGGCAGTCGTTGGATTCATTTCGAGTAATTTCGTGATTTCTCGTTTACTTCTTCCTTCTGCATAATCTTCCAAAAAATGTGCACCAGAAAAAATAAGAATCAATAATGTACCTTCCCAAAAATTCCCCATTAAAGAAGCGCCAATGGCCGCTAATCCCATCAAAATGTGAGAGTTGGGCATGAACTTTTTTTGAACTTTGGAGTTCTCGATTGTTTCTCCAAGGCCTTCAAGAATAATGACATGATATCCTGCACTGATTGTAGCGATTGAGAATAAAATATTTCGCATTAACTGATAATCTTCATTCAAAAATAAAGCGATCACCGCTAAGGCTAAACCAATAAAGTATAAAACGATTGGCATTTTTCCGTGTTCATGGTCATGGTCGTGGTTGTGATTATGTTTTTCTTGAGATTGTTGTTCTTCGATAGTTTCCATTTTTATCACCTTCCTATATAATTCCTTTGATTTCCATTCATTTACTTATTAAATCACACAAACTCCCACTAAAAGAAGAGAAGTATTCATGTAATTTCCATTGTCTCTGACTCCTTTCAGTTGTCCCATATGTAAATCGTAATCTTTACGTTTTACATATGAATAACAAATCATATGTCTATGCGTTCATTTTATAGTGCTCTATAAGTTTTGTCAAGAAAAAGCAGTCTCAACTCCTTTCTCATAAACTAACAAACGCCCTTATAAACAAAATACTAGCTTTGTTTCGCACATATGGTATTATATATATGAGCACCGAGTCATATGAGAGGAATAAAAACACTATGGATATAAAAACAACTTCTCCAATCGATAAAGAATCTATTCAGTCAATAAGCAAACTATTTAAGGTGATTAGTGATCCTACACGATTGTCGATTCTCTTTCTTTTACAGCAAAAAGAGTGTAGTGTTGGAAATATCGCCATTTCTCTGGACATGGAACAGTCCGCTATTTCTCATCAATTAAAAACGTTGAAAGACGCACGCTTAGTGAAATCAAGAAGAGAAGGAAAAAGTATGCTTTACAGTTTAGATGACCTTCATGTTTTTAGTATTCTCGAACAAGTCTTAACTCATGTTAATGAATTAGAAAAATAAAACCAATTAGCATATAGCATACAAAATTAGGAGGTTTTTAAAATGTCAAAATTAGATAAAGACCATAATCACTCGAATCAGAATCAACCGAAAAAAAATATTAAAATAGCTTTCTTCATAAATTTTATTTTTTCCATAAGTGAATTCTTCTTTGGGTCTATTTTTAATAGTGTGTCCATTATGTCCGACGCAGTTCATGATTTAGGGGACTCTATTTCGATTGGATTCGCTTGGTTTTTTCAAGGTTACTCAGAGAAGAAACAAGATGAACGGTTCACTTTTGGATATAACCGATTTTCTTTATTGGGCGCGCTGATAACTGGCGTTGTGCTAATTAGTGGCTCGTTCTTTATGATCTATCGTAGTGTGCCACGTTTGATTGACCCACAACCCGTAAATTATAGTGGCATGTTCTGGCTTTCTCTCGTAGCTATTGCATTGAATGGATATGCTGCTTGGATTTTAAGCAAAGGCACATCCAAAAATGAGGGTATGTTGAACCTCCATATGCTGGAAGACGTATTAGGCTGGATTGGAGTCTTGATTGTGAGTATTCTAATGAACTTTACCGAGGCATATCGACTGGATCCTATCTTATCGATTTTGATTGCACTCTATATCCTCTACAAAACCGTCCCTGAATTTTTCACCACAATGAAAATTTTATTGAATGGTTCGCCTGAAAATGTAAACGTAGAAAAGCTTGCTAATTCAATCAACAGTATTCCTGCTGTAAAGGACCTTTCTCATTTTCACATTTGGTCACTGGACGGGGAAGAAAATGCCCTTATCGTCACGGTTCTTATAGACCCTTCAGATATAGACAAGGTTAGGGAAATAAAAGAAGAAATTGCAGAAGTCGCACATAAATCAGACGTAGAGAATCATATCACAATAGAAATGGCTACAAGCAAAGAAGAGCTTGAGAAGGGATACTCCCACAACATGTAAGATAGTCCTATGCTAAAAAATACTTCATTATTTGAAAAGCAAAAAAGGCAGCGACTAATCAAATCGCTGCCTTTTCTTGTTTGACTTGCGACAAAACACCGGATTCATTTTCATCTGCTACCTCAAAGCTCAACGTTTCTGCAATATAGTCAACATTGCTGTTGACGACACCGTCAATCTTAGAAACGCCTCTTTCCACTTTGGCGGCACAACTTCCGCAGTCAATTCCTTTTAATAGTCATTCATATTGGTTCTTATTTTCAATCATCTCTTTTTACCTTTCTTAATTGTGATTTTTACAAACCTAGTAGTGTTTGAATCGTCCCGTTCTCTATCAGGATAAACAAACCTAAGCCAATAAATACAATAGGCACGATAATTCGTTCATACTTCTCCAGTGTTTCGGAAACAAAAGAAATTTTTGCCAATCGATAGCTGATATAGCAAAGAATTGCAATGGAGATAGCAAATACAACGATAACAAGGATAATTTCAGAAACAGATAGAGCGGTAAAGTAAGGAATATAAATCCCTAAATTATCTCCACCGGAAGCGATCGTAATTAAAGCAACAGCCCAAAACAAACGGTTGGACCCTCTGGACTCTAACTTCTCCACGACTTCCTCTTCTTCTGCTTCTTCTTCGCCTCCCATAGCAACTCGGACACCTAAATAAATGGGAATAAGTCCCAGAAGTCCGATAATCCAATCTTGGGGGATAAAATTCAGCACATAAGCAGCAAATAAACTAACGGCTACTAAAATGCCGGTTCCAAGATATTGACCGAAATAAATCTGACGAAGTCCTTTTTGTGTATAGGCTTGCGAGAAAATAATCAGTAAGATAAATAAATAATCGATGCTGGTCGAAATATACACAGCGATCGCTGAAAAAATAGTTTGTAACAAAATGATTTCCTCCAAACTAAGACGTCAAAGATAAGCTGTTTGGCATGTCTAAAACTAGACGAATAGTCGAAAGAATTTCTTCATTCGCTAACGAGTAGTAGACTTCTTTTCCGTCTTTGCGTGATTTCGCCACGCCTTGCTTTTTTAAATAGCGTAAATGGTGTGACGTTGTAGCAATACTAGCGTCTAAGATTTCCGCTAAATCACAGACACACATTTCTTTGAAGGTTTCTAAAGCATAGAAAATTTTAATCCTTGAAGGATCGCTAAAACATTTTCCTAGCACAAGCAAATTCGACAAGTCTTTATTTTCTAGTTTGTTTTTCACCACATCCACTTTTTCAGGATGTATGATTGTTGTTTGGCAAACTTCAGTCACTTGATTCACCTCTCATTCAAACGTTCATTTGATTGTATCGTTAATAGTCAAATGCTTATTTGATTGTTTCGCCATTCGATTTCTTTACGGTATTAAAATCTTTAAATATATTTAAGGGATTTTAAGAGAAAACTACTAGGGTAGAGTATTTTAAAATCATAAATATCTCTTGACCATGTACTATGGTACATGGTGTATAATAAATAGAGGTGAAAAGAATGAAGTATCTGATTAGTGAATTTGCTGAAAAGAGTGGCGTTAATAAAGAAACAATACGATATTATGAAGGTAAAAAATTATTGGAAGAACCAATACGTACAGATTCAGGATATCGCTTGTATTCTGATGCGGATATTAAACGAGTGAAATTTATTAAGCAAATGCAAAATCTTGGTTTTTCTTTAAACGAAATTTATAAATTGCTAGGCGTTGTTGATCAAGACAGTGTTCGTTGTCAAAATATGTTTGATTTTGTTTCTCAAAAGCAAATAGAAGTGCAAAAACAAATTGCTGATTTAAAACAAATTGAAAGCATGTTAGGCGATTTAAAGGGACGTTGTCCTAACGAGAAAGAAATGTATGCTTGTCCGATCATTGAAACACTAATTTATGATGAATGAAGGAGCTTTTGTATGAAGAAGTATAAAGTAAGCATTCAAGGTATGACTTGTGCCAGCTGTGAAAACCATGTAACAATGGCGCTTGAAAACATAGGTGCAAAAGATATAAAAACAAACTACCGGCAAGGGGAAACAGAATTCAATTTAAGTGAATCTGTCGAAATTAATAGCATCGAAAAAGCGATTGAACAATCCAATTATCAGATAGAAAAGATCGAAAAAATAGCTTCTCAGTCTAATTTAATACTTAAAAATGAAAAGGAATACGATTATGACTTTCTGATTATAGGCTCTGGAAGTGCTGCTTTTTCAGCAGCTATTCAAGCAACAAAATATGGTGCAAAAGTGGGTATGGTCGAACGACACACAATTGGCGGAACTTGTGTAAATGTTGGCTGTGTTCCGTCTAAAACGCTTCTTAGGGCAGGAACGATCAATCATTTAGCTAAAAAGAATCCATTCCATGGGTTAAATACAATGGCTGGAGAAGTCGATTTAAAATCATTGGTGAAACAAAAAGATGAATTGGTAAGTGGAATGCGCCAAGAAAAATATATCGATTTAATCGACGAATACGGTTTTGATTTAATCGAAGGCGAAGCAAAATTTGTGGGGAGTGATGTCGTTGAGGTCAATGGAGAAGAATTAAAAGCAAAACGCTTCCTGATCGCCACGGGCGCAACTTCTTTTATTCCTGAAATTCCCGGCATTGAAAAGATAGATTATTTAACGAGTACAACTTTATTAGAGCTAGATGAAGTACCAGAAAGATTAACCGTTATTGGTTCGGGTTATATTGGACTAGAACTCGGTCAATTGTTCCACAACTTAGGTTCTAAAGTCACACTCATACAAAGAAGCGAACGACTATTAAAAGATTATGATTTAGAAGTTTCAGAAACAGTCGAAAAAGCACTTCATGAACAAGGCATCCAGGTTATTACTGGGATTAATTATGAATGGGTTGAGCAAGATGGAGACATAAAAAAGTTGACAGTCACAAAAAATGGTAGGCAAAAAACTTTTGAATCGGATCAATTATTAATTGCGACAGGTAGAAAACCGAATACTGAAGCCTTAAATTTAGATGTTGCTGGTGTAAAAATAGGGATAAATAATGAAATCATGATGAATGATTTTGGTCAGACAAGCAATCAACACATTTACTCAGCAGGAGATGTTACATTAGGTCCTCAATTTGTCTATGTAGCCGCGCATGAAGGTAAGATTGTAGCGGACAATGCAGTCGGGGGCTTAAATAGGAAAATTGATTTGTCTGTTGTTCCTGGTGTTATTTTTACAAATCCTGGAGTAGGTACTGTTGGCTTAACAGAAGAACAAGCAAATGATAAGGGAATAGATGTTAAAACGTCAATCTTAGATTTAGATAATGTACCAAGGGCCCTAGTTAATCATGATGCAACTGGGTTAATCAAGCTTGTTATCAACGCTCAAAATCAACAAATAATAGGCGTTCATATTGTTGCTGAAAATGCAGGCGAAGTCATTTATGCAGGAACTTTAGCTGTTAAATTTGGCTTAACAGTCGAGGATTTAACAGACACAATGGCGCCCTATTTAACGATGGCAGAAGGACTGAAACTTGCAGCACTTGGCTATAATAACGATGTTTCAAAATTATCTTGTTGTGCAGGATAATATACAGAAAAGGGAGGCAGTTCCATTTGAGGATCTGCCGTCCTTTTTAGATAATCTGCGATTAAAAGATACATTTTTCAATAAATAATGGATTAACCAATTTTTAAATGAATTTTCATACGAGAATATTGACTATTTCAATAATCACGCATTTAAAATTTACTAAGAAAAAGTAAATATTTGTTACTTTGGAGTTTCCGAGCAATTAAAAACTACTATTTCTTATAAGTAAACTTTCAATAACAAACATAGAAAAAAGACTATTTTCCCCAGAAATAGTCTTTTTTATTTTATTAGTGCAAAGCACCTCTTAAATTTAATGCAAAATAAAATTACAATTTACATCTAAACTGGCCAAGTCTATTCTAGAAAATGATAACTTACTTACATTTTACGATTTCCCTTTATCAATCCGTAGGAGCTTGTATTCCACTAATTTGATTGAATCCTTTAATAAACAAATTAAAAAGTATAGTCGACGTAAAGAGCAATTTCAGAATGAAGAATCTATGGATCGCTTTTTGGTTTCCCGTTTTGATACGTACAATCAGAAGTTTTTGACACGGATTCACCGCGGCTTCCAACAAGCTGAAGCAGAGCTAGAAAAAATGTTTGAAAGATTAACAAATTAATAAATCGATTTTATAGAAGGAGTACTTCATTTACACATAATTATTGACACTCCC
>NZ_JBGQQZ010000075.1:0-11757 GCF_045528575.1 Ruoffia sp. FAM 24228 | reverse complement strand
ATGAGACTAAAAAGTTTTTCTTTAGCTTAGAAAATCGATTAAAATATTTTAATTTCGATAAAGTGATCCAAAATTGAAAAATAACGACTAGAATAACTCAATATTTAAAAGTATGAATTATTCAGGAAAATGATAATTTCGACACTTTACCGTTTAAAGCGACACTATGGGAACTCAAAGTATCGCTTTCTACATAATTCCTCCAAAAAATCAGAAACCTCAACAAAAAAAACAAGCCCACCTGGGCTTGTCTAATTAGGAAGTTAATCTTATGGCTAATAATTATTGGTTAGCTACGTCTACAATCGCTTGTAAGTAACCTGAAGTATCAGCTAAAGTTGAACCTGATACAACATCAGCAACGTTTCCTTCTTCGCCTAAGTCTTGTAACTCAGCAACCGCTTCTTCTAATTCAGCCGTAGTTTTACCAGCAGCGAATTGAGTAATTGCTTGTAAGTTTTCTGCGTATGGAACAGTTGATCCAGCAATGTCAGTCATTAATTGAGAGTATGCTTCAGAGTTTTCTAATTTAGAAACTAAAGTCACTCCTTCAGCGATACCTTCACCAAATGGAGCGTCCGCGTTTGGAACACCTGACCATTGATCACCTTCAACAAATTGGAACTCGTCTAAAGCAGCAGCAACAACTTTATCACCATCTACTGCTGTAGTAACGATTGCGAATGATTGGTCACCATGTGGTGCAGCTACGGCTTGTTTTAATTCTAAATTAGCAGCATCTGCTTCAGCACCAGTGAATTCAGTACCTTCGTTAGCAGCGTCAATGATGGCTTGTAAGTAACCAGCTGAGTCAGCTAAAGTTGCACCTGATACTACGTCAGAAACATTTCCATCTTCACCTAAATCATTTAAAGCAGTAATGCCTTCTTCGATTTCAGCAACAGTTTTGCCTTTAGCAAAGTCTTCGATAGCGTTTAAGTTATCTTCATAAGTAACAGTTGAATCAGCCTTATCAGCCATCATAGCAGAGTAGCCTTCACTGTCCGCACGTTTACTGATTAAAGTTACACCGTCAGCGAAACCTTCACCAAATGTAGCATCTGCGTTTGGAACACCAGTCCATTGATCACCTTCAACAAATTGGAATTCATCGATTTGTGCGTCAACAACGACATCACCTTGCATTGCCACAACAACAGAAGCAAATGATTTGTCACCGTGAGGAGCTAAGTAAGCCACTTTTAAAGTTGTTGTTTCTTGAGCTTGAACGGCAACTATCTCAGCAAAAGGTGTTGCATTGTTCACCGGTGAACTAATAGCTAATGCAAGCGAACTTGCTGTTAATAACACTAATGGTAGTAATGATTTCTTTTTCATTTTAAATCCCCCTTGTTTCTTTGAGTATATAGTAGCACGTCTTGTGATTACATGCACGTATTTTTTAACATTTCGAATAAAATAATTTAATGACTTGAATTCTTCCTCATTTAATACTAATTAGGAATAATGGCTAGGTTTTGATAAAATGGGTAAGACATTGAAATTGGAGGAAATAAAAAATGGCAAACAAAGTACCATTTAAGAAAAATGACACGTTCACCGGAACGGTCGAAGACATAACATCACAAGGGCAAGGCGTTGTAAAACTTGATCATTATCCATTCTTTATCGAAGGGGCGATTACAGGCGAAGTTGTTAAATTCAAAGCGATGAAAGTCGGTAAGACTTACGGGTTTGGACGCTTACTTGAAATTATTGAAGAGAGTCCAGAGCGCGTGGAGATGACTGATGCTATCGGACGTCAAATCGGGACAATGACACTGCAACATATGAGCTACGACGCTCAATTAGCATACAAAGAACAACAAGTTAAATCAGCTTACGAACGTATTGGCCACTTTGAAGATGCAGAGATCCGTCCCGTACTAGGTATGGAAAATCCATGGGAATACCGTAACAAAGCACAAATTCCAGTAAGAGAAATCAATGGCCAACTAGAAACAGGCTTCTTTAGAAGAAACTCACATGATTTAGTGCCAGTTGAAAACTTCTTTATTCAACATAAAGAAATTGATGAAGCCATCTTAATTGTGAGAGATATCTTAAGACGATTCCATGTGCCTGCTTATAATGAAAAGAATCATACAGGAATTATCCGTCATGTAGTTGTAAGACGTGGACATTATAGCGGTCAAGTGATGGTGACACTTGTAACGAATAAACGTAAGATGCCTAACGAAGAAATCATCGTCGATGCGATTGCGGAAGAAGTACCAAATATCGCAAGTATTGTACAAAACGTGCAAACGAAACGTACGAATGTCATTCTAGGTCGTCAAAGTTTAGTATTATGGGGCCAACCTTATATTGAAGATTCGATGTTAGGTTTAACTTTTAGAATCTCATCTAAATCTTTCTACCAAGTGAATACACCCCAAGCAGAAGTTCTATACAAAACTGCGATTGATGCAGCGGACTTACAAGGGAATGAGACTGTTCTGGATGCGTATTCTGGAATCGGAACAATCGGTTTATCACTCGCTCAACATGCGAAACAAGTGTATGGGATGGATATTGTGGATGAAGCCGTTGAAATGGCTAAGCAAAATGCGAAGTTAAACGGCATTAAAAATGCAGCCTTCGAAGTCGGAAGTGCGGAAGAATGGTTACCAAAATGGAACGAAGCAGGCATTAATTTTGATGTTATCGTTGTGGACCCACCACGTAAAGGTTTAGATCAAGTCTTTGTGGATGCAGTGATTGAACAACAACCTGAAAAGATTGTTTATGTTAGCTGTAATCCAGCAACTCAAGCAAGAGATGCACGATTATTTGCAGATGCTGGTTATGACTTACAATTTGTCCAACCGGTTGATTTATTTGGACAAACGACTCATGTTGAAGCCGTTGCCTTATTTACAAAAGCATAATTTATATTTGAAAGAAGTCTGTGTGAACAGGCTTCTTTTTTATATGCCATCATTTAAAAAGAAAGAGTTTATACTGGGTCGATTAATAGATAACTTTAAAGAAACGTTAACTTCCTTACTACCAATGGTTGGTGTCGTAATGTTAATTCAGCTTAAATTGCAACCGGTAGCCTGGTTAACGATACTATGATTTGTCATTGGTGTCGCTTTTTACTGATTGGTTTACCGCTGTTCTTAGTCGGTGTCGATATGATTGTTGAGAAGATGGGTGATTTATTCAGTCACTACGTAATTGAACATCCGATACAAGTGATTACGATGATTGGTATATTTGGTTTGGGATTCATTTCAAGTATTGCTGAACAAAACTTTGTTATGGTACTGTCCCTAGGAGTAGGAGCTATGTTGACTTTCGGGGTATACTGAATTATTAAAGACTTTAATTTACGATATAACTTTGCCACTATCTACGCATTTATAGGTATCTTTTGCTTAATCTAAACGCCTGAATTTAATGAGATTGCTTTTACCCGTGACATCGTTTATCTGTATCGCTTTTAGGAGGGGATAATATGTGGTATTTAATCTATGCAGTCGTTCCAAGTGGGGATGCTGGAGAAGTCATTTGGTTTATTGTTGAGAAAGATAAATATAAAGAAGTGAGTCAAATTATTTTCCAAAATATGGACTTAGACAAAGAAGGTAACGGAATTCTATTTGTAGAATCTTTAAGTGAAGTTCATGGTTTGGTGAACCAATTACCAAGTGAATAATTTTAAATGAGGCATCCTTAACGGGATGCTTTTTGAATGGATATACTACTAAAAAATATGCACTTAAATTTACTTAAAAGATAGACACAACGGCTACATATGATAAACTAGGGAATATTGTAATAATGCACAGAATTTTGTATAAATAATAATATTGAGGTGATTCAATGAGAAAAGGCGATTACCCAACAGAAGTGTTGGATGTAGAAATCGATTATGTAGATTCAAAAGGGCGCGGATTCGTTCACTATACCCATGCACCAGATAGAGGCTCAAACGGTAGAACGTTAAAAATTATTACGTCGAATGTGGTTCCAGGTGATGTGGTACGAGTAACTGTTGATAATGCGAAAGGTCGTTACAAGGCAGTTGTTCCCTATGATAAGTTATTGAAACCAGGTCCAACACGTAACTTAGATATGCCAACTCACTTTGATGTGTCAGGTGCAGCGCCACTGCAATATATGAAATACCCTGATCAATTGGAGTTTAAGGTGAATATTGTCAAAGAATCTTTAGAGCAGGCTGGCTTTGATACAGCGTTAATTCAACCAATTATTGGTATGGATGAGCCAGACCGTTACCGTAATAAGATGGAATTATCTTTCGGACAAACCGGAGAACTAGGTATGCACCAACAAGGAAATTACCGTAAAGTCATTGATTTAAATGATTCAGTTATTGCTCCAAAGGTGATGATTGAAGTAAAGCACATTGTGAGCCAATGGCAGAAAGATTATGATTTCAAAGGCTATGATAAAGATAAACATACAGGACTTTTACGTAACCTAATGATGCGAACTTCTTTTGAAACGGGTGAATTAATGGTCGTTGTCTATGCGACAGAAAAACCCGAAGCACATCCAGAAGCTGTAAAAGACTTAACAGACCACTTAAGCGAAGCTTTCCCAAGCTTAGCCAGCCTAGTCTGGATCGAATATACAAATATCTCAGGGCGTATTCAATCAGAAGAGTCCTTTACTTTATATGGGCGCGATTATATCTATGACGAATTAGGTGGTTACCGCTACCGGATCTGGCATGATACATTCTTCCAACCGAACCCAGTTCAAGCTGAGAAAATGGTGGACTATGCCCTTGAGATGGCTGATGTGAATGATGATATGCGCGTCCTTGACCTATTCTGTGGGGTAGGAACATTCAGTTTACCTTTTGCGAAACGCAGTAAAGAATTAGCTGGAATTGAAATTGTTGAAACTTCAATTGAGTCAGCGAAGCGTAATGCGAAAGATAATGGCTTAGACAATACTTTCTTCATGGCGAGTGACGCTCGACGCGGAATGAAAGAACTCCCGGAAATTTGGGGCCAACCAGACTTATTACTGTTAGATCCACCAAGAAGTGGTGCCGGCGGGAAAGTGATGCGAAGCATTGGAAGACTTGGAACGGATAAAGTTGTCTATGTCTCATGTAATCCAAAAAGCTTAGCTGAAGACTTAGTTTGGTTAAGAGACTTTGGTTATGAATTGAAGACGGTTCAACCGATTGACCAGTTTCCGCATACACCTCATGTGGAGTGTGTAGTATTGATGTCAAGGGTCGATAAGTAAGAGTGTAAGCGGTATTAGAGACGATTAATGAGTTCATAGGAGATAAAGGTAACTACTTGAAAGTTTTGGAGAAAAATATTACCCAAGTTCTTAATAACAAATACGATGAAACAGCGGAAGATGTTGATAATCAGTTACACGATATACAAAAGCAGTTATATCAATTTGCGAATCAGAAAGAAGATTATGACGCATAGCAGAGCGAATATTTAAACTTCGAGAACGGAAGCAGCAACTTTTAATAGAAAATGCGACGAATGAGGAGAAACGCAGGCGACTATCGGATATTAAAGCTTTACTAAAAACACAGCATATCAAACTTGAAGATTACGATGAAAGTTTAGTTAATCGATTAGTGGCGGGTGTCGTTATTAAAGATAGAGTTATTGAAGTGGAGTTGAAAACCGGGGATTGTATTACCAAAGAAAAATATGAGAGACAGAGAGCTATGGGGAAGTGACGTATAGTTCTCTCTTTTTTTATAGTATAATGGTATAAAATTATTGAATGGGGTAAAAAGTTTTGGAAAAAAAGGGTTTATCAAAACTTCTAAAAGGTTTACTTGGGAGAGGTAAAGAAGGAAGTTATTGGGATTTTAAAGAAGAGTATTCTGGGAAGATTTCTGACCTAGTAAAGGATATAGTTTGTTTTGCTAACACTGTTCATAATCTTGACTGCTATATTATTTTTGGGGTCTCAGACGAGTTAGAAGTAGTAGGTGTAGAAGGAAAGAATAGAGTTAAGCAAGCCGATATCATTGATAAATTATCTAAAATGCATTTTGCTGGAGATAATGTCCCTTCAGTTGAACTAGAGACAATTTTTTTAGAATATAAAGAAATTGATATATTAATAATTAAGGATAATGTTTATACACCAATCTATTTAAAGCAAAATGATGGAGAAATGTTGCGAGGTTGTATTTACTCCAGAGAAGGAGATAGAAATACACCAAATAAAGGAAATTCGGATATTAATTCAATTGAAGGATTGTGGAAGAAAAGATTGGGATTGACCAAACCTCCATTAGATTATTTCTATGATAGGTTAACTTTTAAAGAAGAATGGAATGGAATGGATAATTTTTTTTATAATATTTATCGGCCAGAATACACGGTTGTAGTTAATGATGGGGATTATGACGGTAAAGATGAATTCTATTTTTATGTAATGACTAATCCCAGTGGTGGATTCAGTGATTTAGAACTTAGATATAATGGTACTGTGCTCGATTATTATCAACTTGCTATTTTAGATAGTGGCCAATTGAGAATACCTATTCCTGAATGGGGATATATACATAGTCAAGAATATAAAACAAATGTAACAATTAGGTACAAATATTTTATAAAATCTAGCAATCGGTATGCTCTTATAAAATTTTTAATTGATGAATCGGATGAAGAAGAACTGATTGCTTTTGATGATTTAAAGAATATAGTGATATTTTTTGAGACAGAAGAAGAAAAACACCGCTTTGAACAATATATATTCTTTAATCAACAGTCTATAATAGAACATGTTGCTAAAATGGATACTTATGATTATATTGCAACAGGAGATACTCATTTGGATGAGATTTATAAACTTAGATTAAATACTGGAAATTATTTTGTTGAAATCTATAACAAATGGAGAATGGGAATGGACTAATGTCCGGTAATACACATTTTTATTACATCATAAACAGATGTATTTTATTAATGTTAATTATAACTGATTCTCTACGTTTAAAATTTCTGGAGCAAGTGAAGGCTAATGGAGGGTGGAAAATGAATAATAGGGAAAATTTAAAAAAAGATTTGATAAGAGATACTGTAGAAAACTATAAGGTTTGTTTAAGAATAGTAAAAAGTAGTCCCAAAATAGTCTCAATGGTTTCTCTGCAGTATCTTCCATATCTTAGTCTAAATGTACTTGATATGATTGGAGAGTTTAAATTAAATGATGTAGATAAACATTACGATCTAAGAAATGCAAAATTTTCTCAACTACTTCATGCAAGCAGAAATGTATTAAAAACAGGAACAGATAATCATAAATATAATAAAGTATTAAAAAATTTAGAGCATAGTATTAAAACTAATTACGAAAATCTGACAAAGGATTATAATTTTATTCAGAGACTTGGTATTAAAATAGTCGGACAGAAAGATTTAGCAGTTTTTTCTTATAATGGCATCCCTTTTTTAAATAATATTCAACATGAGCAGTTTATCAATCAATTTAGAGCTCAGCAAAATGAAATATCTAGCGAAGATATTATTAACTTTTCGTCTAGTGTTACAAATATAATGACTTTATTTTTAAAAACTATAATTTCTACCGATGAAATTCTTGATAGTTGTAAAAGTGTTATTGAAGAACCTGAAATTCATTTTGACATGAATGACTATTTCTTATATGAAGAAACTAGATCAGATTTATTTCTGAATAAGCTAAGTAGAGAACAGAATACTTTTTTATTTAATTTACTTTGTCAAGTAAATACTGTGAAGTTTATTTATCCTGAAGTATTAAAATTAAAAGGAAATACAATGCTCAGATTTAAATATATAGTCTACTTAACACTAGTGAAAGGAATATGGATTTATAACCAAGAGAATAATTTAACCATATCTATTAAAGAATTAATTAACTCTTCAGACAATTTGTTCAAAGATGATAAGAATAGGAAAAATTTTAGAAATAATATATTTCATTATGATATCCCTAAAAATGCACAATATAGAGAAAATGTTATTGACACTTTAGTAGAGCATTACTTAGGAATAGAGAATAGTGAGTTTGAAAAACATGTAGATTATTGTTTTGAAATTTTCTTGAAAGAAGTCAATATTATATTATTTGGTGAACAGAAAATATTTAGAGGCTCGAACGTATCTTAATGTTTTTGTTTGGTTATAATTAGTCATTCAAACCACACTTCCAGCACATAATTATCAATTGATACGTTGTCGACATGCCATGTGGAGTGTGTAGTATTGATGTCAAGGGTCGATAAGTAAGAGTGTAAGCGGTATTAGAGGCGATTAATGAGTTCATAGGAGATAAAGGTAACTACTTGAAAGTTTTGGAGAAAAATATTACCCAAGTTCTTAATAACAAATACGATGAAACAGCGGAAGATGTTGATAATCAGTTACACGATTTACAAAAGCAGTTATATCAATTTGCAAATCAGAAAGAAGATTATGAACGCATAGCAGAGCGAATATTTAAACTTCGAGAAAGGAAACAGCAACTTTTAATTGAGAATGCGACGAATGAGGAGAAACGCAGGCGACTATCGGATATTAAAGCTTTACTAAAAACACAGCATATCAAACTTGAAGATTACGATGAAAGTTTAGTTAATCGATTAGTGGCGGGTGTCGTTATTAAAGATAGAGTTATTGAAGTGGAGTTGAAAACCGGGGATTGTATTACCAAAGAAAAATATGAGAGACAGAAATAAAGAGAATGAGTATGAAATTATTGTGAAAAAATTAATGAGATGGGGGACTCTAATAATAGAAAGTGGTAATGGAATTTTATTTCATTTGTATTTGGAAGTTAACTATAAGAATAAATGGAGCAAAATAGCGTTTCGTTTCCTCATATAAGAACAAAACGCTATAAATTAATTTTTTCAATTGGAATCCAAAGTTGCATCGGAAAGTTCGTATCATCTGTGAATTTATTCGGGTAATATTCTAAATCAAACTTTCCTATATAGGTGTAACCACTCTCAGGTAAAAACTTGTTCAATATATAATTCCAAGCATGATATAGTGACTCTGGAAATCGGCCAAAACATGGTATGATGGCAAAAGTTGTGGATGGGATTAAGGTCACTTGTAGAGGTAGGTGATTAACTAACTCTGGATTTTTGATTTCCCATCCGGCCATATAAGTTAATGTACCATTGTTATTAATCCCGTAGGATACTCCGAAGCTATTACCAGTGCTAACTTTAATTAATTTATTTACCAAATTAGATTCAGTTAACTGTCTCCATAGCTTTGAAATTTCAGGACTATTAGCCGATGTATTAATTGAAAGACCAGCGACATAAAAATCGGGTAATGTGATGATTTCTAAAGGCAACTCTTTCCCACCTTGGATTGTTATTGACAACTCCAATTTATCAATAAACCTAAAGGATGCACCTTTACGTACTGCTGAAGGCGTATTTTCGTGAAATTTCTTAAATGCAGTCGTGAAAGCTTCGTGAGTTTCATAGCCATACTTCAGAGCGATTTCAAGTACGCTAAACTTAGAATGTTGTAGGTCAAAGGCAGCTTTAGATAATTTTCGTTTTCTGATGTATTCTGAAGTCGTCATATTAAAGATTACTGGGAAAATACGCTGCAAAGTACTATTTGTTAAAGATAAACCTTTACAGAGCTGATTGTAATCGATTTCGTAATCTAGATTTTCTTCAATTCGGTTGATGACTTGTACCAAATCATTCATAAAAACACTCCCTTCTTAATAATTTTATCACTGTCAAAATTTCTTGTAAATCCCTAAAATCTCGTACAAAGAATGATAAGAAAAAATTTATGCATACTATTAAACTATGATATATCAAAACAAGGAGGTAAGAGTATGGATTTATTTTACGGAGATATACCCTTATGTTACACGAAATCACTTGCAATGGCTTTGAGTTCTTATGGGTACAATATCTATCCAGAATACTTAGAAGGTATAATGGTCATGGGCAATGGTGCGAGTATCGTTAGCAACGATTCTAAACACCCTCTGGTATTCTTTGATAATGGATTGCCAGATGTGTCAATAAGTAATAGTTTAAGAATCTTGGGTTTTACTTACAAGGAGTTTTTCACAAATAGCCTGAATAATATCCAGGTGAATGAAATAAAGGAAAAACTAAAATACCTTTTAACTTATGGATCAGTTGTTGCTGGCCCAATAGATATGGGATATTTAACGTATAACCCTAACTCAATTAATCTAAGTGGTGTTGACCATTTTGTATCAATTTATGATGTGGACGAAGAGTTCGTTTATTTACATGATCCTGCCGGTTATCCATGTATGAAAATAGTATTCAAAGAATTTATTGAAGCTTGGAAAGCTAATTTGATAGATTACAAACGCGGTTCGTTTTCAATGTGGGGTAAGTTCAAAAAAGTTAAAACTCCCAACTCTGAAAAAATATTTCATGAAGTATCCTTAATAATGAAAAAGCGATACCAAAAAGGTGAAAACAATGTTATAGAAAAATTCGCCCATGCAGTAAGAGATAATGGACTGAATCAAGAATAAAAACAAATTCTTCAGTTTTTTAGTTTTCGATTGGCTTCTGCCAGGAATTTGTATATAAGTAAGTTCTTGAAAAGTCATGATTCAAATAAATCAAAAATTAAAGAACAATTGGCTGAATTATTTGGACAAGCACACTTATCTACACTTAAAGAAGATTATTTTAATTTAGCACATACACTTGAAGAAATTGCTCAACTTGATGAAGAATTTAAGGCATTATGTTTACAAATTGAAGGAGAAGATTAGTATGGATAATAACATGAAAATTGATATAGGGACTTTACAAAGAGTCGTCATAGATAAAATGAACTTATTTTATATGGAGGTACCAAATAACCCTGAGACCCAAAAAAAAGCCTGGCCATTATTTGAAGCACATTTCCCTTCCTTAACCGGCAGAAAAATGTTTGGTTTAGATTATGATGAAAATAAAGTATATAGAGTTTGTTCCGTAGTCCTTGAAAGTGATCGAGATGATACATATGGTTTAAACCAATTTGAGTTTGAGGGCGGAAATTATTTAAGGTTAAGACTTAAATATGATGTGCCCGAACTTTATGAGAAGATTAGCCCTGCATATGATTTTCTTTTCAGTCAATATGGGGGTCATATTAATTGGTCACTTCCAATGATAGAACACTATAAATCTAAGAATATTTTAGATATAATGATTCCTATTAATGAATGATGAAATTAACTAATGTTATATAGTCGAGATATTAATTTAATTCGATATTTTTCACCTTAAATACAGTGAAGCAGTATGTTTATTAACAAAAATTTTCAGCGGCGCAATTAACAATTAGTTCTGCCAATAAACGAATCCGAAGAAGCTAAGCATATTGGAGTGAGCTGAGTGGCTAAAGTCGTGAAGTTTTGATGTTAATAAATATATAAAAATTGCTTGAAGTAATAATTACGCAATTCGTGAGTTTTGAGATAGAGCAGGAACTTGGAAACGTAGTTAAGACTCAAAATTAAGAGAGACATTTAGTTATGCTGGGTGCTGCAAAACTAAATGTCTCTTTCATTCTTTAATAAGAATGTATCTTTGTTCTAAATTAGGATGAAAATGTTTACTAAATCATGCATTAATCTATTCGGTTGTTTTTTTGTAAGACGAATTTACAATTTAAGTGCAACAACAATAATAAAATAAAAAAAGATCCATAGTTTTCCTATAAAATAGATGTACCAACCAACTATTAGAAGGAGAAAGCTATGAATCCATACACACATCTTACC
>NZ_JBGQQZ010000074.1:0-11770 GCF_045528575.1 Ruoffia sp. FAM 24228 | reverse complement strand
CTTAACTTTTGAAGAAGAAAAAGTGATCAACAAACAATTAAATACTAAAGTCGCATAAAAAAAGGTAGAAAGCATTTAAGCTTTCTACCTCGGAAATCTCTGACCAACACGATTTGACAAAGAACCGAAAAAATCCTCCCTAAAAATTAAGAGCGAAAGAATGATTTTCTTCCGCTCAACACCTTTTATGATTGTTAAGACTTTAGGAAATAATAATAGTCAGATTAACGTAGTAAACTGATGAGTCATTCCTAATTGTGCCTTCACAATTACTTACCTTATTCTTTCGCTACTTATAGAGGCATTAACTCTAATTCAATTTTTTCAACCCAAGAACTGATGTTTTCACGAACGAAATCCCAATCAACATCCATTGGTTCTGTTGCATCTACAATTTCTTTGACGCGATCAGTTGTTGCTTCATAAGCCACTTCGTTTAATGGGTGAGAACCAAATTCAGGTGCCCACTCAGCTTGGATTTCATCTCCGCCGAACCACTCAACAAATTCTTGTGCAGCAGTGTAGTCATGATCTTCACCTTTATCTAAGATACCGATTTGTTCACGCATTGTAATTACACCTTGCTCAGGGTTTACAATAACTCCTTCAAATTCATATTGTTCTTCCATTAAAGGTAAAGTACTTGTTGATGTATATGTCATAACAGTTTTTCCGTCTGCAAAGTTTTGCCAAGCGTCTTCACCTTCTGGTGTCATATAACCGTTATTTAAATACTCTTCTACTTGTATCCAACCTTCATCAGAGATACCGTATTCGCCATTCTCATCTTGGTATTGTAGTAGAATACTCATTACTGCCTTTTGGTTTGTTCCTCCACCTAATTCGTTGGGAACCATGTATTTTCCTTGTAAATCAGGATTTGCTGCTAAGTCTTGCCAATTAGAAGGCACTTGATCTTCACTTACAAATTCTGGGTTATAAATCATGAAGATACGTTGCTCTACTAATGGATGGTAGAAACCATTACCAATATTTGCTTCTTCTGGGATTGTTTCTACCCAAGTAGGAACATACTCTAATAATATTTGCTCTTCAGTTAATTGTGCAAAACTTGCTTCATCCATACCGAATGTTACATCAGCTTGTGGTGCATTTTTTTCTGCTAATAAACGGTTAAGGATTTCTCCTCCTCCAGCAGCTACAAATTCTAAAGAAAATCCAGCTTCTTCTGCACGTTCAGCAATCCATTCTTCACGAGAATCAGATAAAGAGTTTGAGTAAACTACGACTTCTTTCATATCTTGAGCTTGCACATTTGATGTTAAACTAGATAAACCTAAACTTGATAATACTGTCCCTGCAACTGTAATAAACCCTAACGCTTTTTTAAGTTTCATAATATTCCTCCTAAATTTTTAACAGCTTTAATATTAACAACCTATTGTAAATTTATCGTAAATTTCAAGTAAATTTTTATCTTTTTATGTAAAGTTTATGTAAATAATATCGATTCCCATTGTAAACACCTTGCAGAATTTCACAATGCACTATTCCTATTTTATGTTTTTAACCCAAAATGTATGTGATAAAAAACGAACTATACGTCTAATAGACATATAGTTCGTTTTTATTTTATTAATATTCATTCAAAGGTGAGTCTCCGAGGCGTCGTAAACTCCCGCGACGGTCCGGAAATGAGCTTGCGGGGCGTGGTGCTAGCTCACGACGCTACGGAAACGGATTTGCGGTCCGTCGTGCCAACTCACGACGCCCCACAACCCCAAACCCAAATAAAAAAGACCTACATTCGCAGGTCTTCCTCACTATTCCTCTTCCAAACTCTCTTTAATCATGTCTTCTTTTAAGGTGAAATAATATAAACCAATCGCAATATCAATCACGGCTGCGATCAATAGCACATTCCAATTTGTGTATAGATGAATGGCTGTCGCTGATACAGCGCCGATTAAGAAGCACAACAGATTCACAATGTGAAAGCGCAGTTTCCAGCGGTCTTCGGTTCCACCTCGGAGATTGCGTCCCAGCTCCACACCAATATCGGTCACTGTTCCAGTTAATATTGTTGTTCGAATGACCAAACCTTTATAGAAGACGAACATCCCATTTTGTAAGCCGAAACTAAAGGCAATATAAATAAGGAAATAGACTGATTGATAACCAAACCAGTTGAACAGTAATAAAATGACACCCATAATAATTAAATAATTTCCGTAATTTAATCGTGGTTGAAACCGGTCAGTTGGATAAAAATACCCTCCAACAGTTGCCCCTACTAAAAAACTGATCGACATGGAGGCCATGTTTAACATCACATCATAATCTCCATGCGCAAACAGGATAGCAACTTTAGTCAAATTACCAGTATGTCCAGCAACTGATTGAGCAAATAATAAGAGCACCATCACATTCAGATAGCCGGCTATGAAGCGAAGCAGCAATATCCAAATTGCCAACTTATAATTTATCTTATGCCTTTCCATTCTGCACTCCCTTTAGATAAAGTAACGATTGTAATTCACTGCGGCTCCCATTAAATTCGCATCATTATAAAAGTGACATTCTTGGACATTGGCTCAATTTCAGATGCGCCGTCTCGGTCTAAAAACATTTTAACCCGTAAAGCGATTCCTTCGACAATATTTTCCCGCACAGAAATGCCGCCTCCGAGCGCAATTAATTCGGATTGATAATCACAGATAAATTATAAATCCCACGCAAGAAAGCTCATAAAGCCATCGATAATTTCTAATGCATTTCAATTACCCGCTTCAGCGATTTCAAATAGTTCAAGACCGTCTTTAATCTGTGCCTCAGCTTGGTTGGCTTTATTATGTTGCTTCATTTGGGAATACGTTGATGCGGCCTTACTTAATGTTGTTTCCGAATCCATTAACATATAGCCAAATTCACTCGCAAATAAGTTTCGCCCTCTTACAGTTGCCTATTCATTGCGACAGCTCCACCAATATCAAAAACTAACACACTCACTTCATCGGGCCTATCTTCTTGATAACACTTTTCTAAATCATTCTAAAACTGACTCCCCTATTAGTCAATATAAAAAAGACGCTAATCCTCGATTAACGCCAAAATTTTGTGTAACCGGCTTTGTCTTCGAGGTTGTATTTTATCAAGGTGTCAATTAATGAAAAGGGGGTTGGATCAGTCCACTTGATGTGAATAATATTATTCGTATGGCTGAGGCCAAGGGCTTCAATCTCTTCTTTGAACTCTTTGATTGGCTTCACTTCAGGCGCTAGGGAAATATGCCCCTTGGAATGGCTAAAACCTATTATATATGTACCTTCATTTGTAAACATTGGTTGATTCCACGCAATTCGCGTATTTAAATTTGGATAATGCTCTTTAACCCAGACTAGAATTTCAGTCAGCTTCTCTTTATGCTCAGGGTCTCCCATGGCATTCAAGTATTCTTCAAATGTTTCCACACCACCACTCCTTGTTATCTCTATAGATTAAGTATACTACAGTACGCAAAAAGCATCTAATCTCAGAGCCTACTCAGGATTAAATGCTTCTAATTTCTTACATGACCCGGTTCATCATCAATTGAATCATAATTGATACTACTAACATAAAGATTTCACCACTATAAGTCGCCAAGGCGAACTTTGGTTGTTTAAAGGTCGCGAAAGCTTTTTTAATTGAAATCGCAAAATATTTTGTGACGAAAAATAATAAAATCAGTAATAAAAATCCGTGTACGACATTATTTAACATAAATAAGGCAATCATTAATAGAGCAATGCTAGCGTAGAAAATATGCTGACTTTCCTCGTCTTGCACTTTATCCCATTTCAACTTAATTAAATAACCTGCTAGCGGTAATAAAAAGATGGCTAGCATTTGTAACGTCAGTACCGGAGTTGTTTGAAGTAAATCAACCATCGTGACCGACTGCATTGATGCGGTTATATTAATGTAGAAGAGGAATAAGAAAGGGGTAAGGCAAAATAATATTATCACACCATAAATCATACGATTCATTAATTTTTTCGACATAATCATAAGGTTCTCCTAACTTTCTTCGGATTCTAATTTTCGAACATAATTAAAATACTTTAAAAATAACATATTCGTAACTCAACTGACGGGTAGAAAAGATACCATCTCATCATTTTTATAAGGAATAGTAATTGTTTGAAAGTAAATCGTATACTTGGCAATGCGGGTAAGTAAGCGTGCTTGACTACTCGTAATCGCAATTATTAACACATCACTCTCATTCGCTGCTCGGCTGATCATCTCATTCTGAAAGAGAATGGCTAAAGAAAGAATAATACCTGCGAATGAAAATAATAAAACCTGAACGAACATCGCTCCTCCAAAACGCTGTATCTTTTGCATCATACTTACTCACTCCTTTTTTTATAATGTATATTTATATTAAGTGAAGTTCCCAGTTTAGGCAACCGCTTTCAATTAGTTTGGACCGGGTTCCATTGTCAGGTCACAGTTCCAGAAGATGGGAATTGTTGCGGGATGAATATAACTGGGATAAAAAAACCTACCAACATTTTAAAAATGTTAGTAGGTTACTTGAGTTTGTAATATATACTATCTACACTTTCCCCGATGAGAAGGTTCCAATTGGCAAGTGGTCGTTGACGATTTCTGAGTTTTCGTCCAGAGTACTGATCTGTTTAGTTCCTGCTTTCCTTAAGTACCAAAGGATAATCACGGATACGACTAAACCGACAAGATATGTCACTGGTGTTAAGCCTAGGTTAAAGCCGATTGGCTCACTTAAGATATACACTAGCACGGCATATAACATGAAGGCACCTGGCACTAGAGCAACAATATAGTTTCGATTTTTCAATCTTAAGTAACGTGTCGCAATAAATAATGCAATTACGGCTGTCACTTGGTTTGCCCAGTTAAAGTATTGCCATAGTAAATTGAAGTCTACTAAAGTAAGCATGAATGATATGACGAAAATTGGAATAGTTAACATTAAGACTTTCTTAGTTGTATCTTGTTTCACATTGATGTAGTCCGCGATAATTCCGCGTAAGCTTCGGAAAGCTGATAGACCCGATGAAATTGGAAGAACAATCACACCAAAGATGGCTAAGGTCCCAAAGACATTACCTAATAACATCACTGACACTTCGTTCACAACTGCCGATGGTGTTCCTGAATTTATTAAGGCACTTAACGTTCCTGCATCGAATAAACTCATTGAAGCCGATGCCCAAATCATTGCGATAACACCTTCTGCAATCATCATTCCATAGAAAATGTACCGACCTTGTGATTCTGATGTTGTTGTACGAGAAACCATTGGTGATTGAGTTGCATGGAAACCTGATAATGCTCCACATGAAATTGTAAAGAAAATCGCTGGGAACATTGGTACACCGTTATAGTTTTCTAAACGAATTGTTGATAAAGTTAACTCTGGCATTTGGTAGTTTCCAAAGATTAATGTTAAACCAATCGCAATTGTCGAGATAATTAAGATGGCTCCAAAGTATGGATATACTTTCCCCATTGCTTTATCAATTGGCAATAACGTTGAAATGACATAGTAAACAAAGATAAGTAACGTAATAATACCAATCGTTAAGAAATCAGGTGTTAAACTACTAATTAAGTTAGCTGGCGTTATTACGAATACCGTTCCTACTAATAGGAGTAATACAATTGAGAATAGGTTTACGATATGTTTGAAGTTTTTACCTAAGTAACGACTGGCTAACTCTGGTAAGTGAGCACCATCATTACGTAAAGAAATCATACCGATCATGTAATCGTGAACGGCTCCCCCGAAGATACAGCCGACAACAATCCATACATAAGCGATTGGCCCGTAGAGCGCTCCCATAATTGGACCAAAAATTGGCCCTGTCCCCGCAATATTTAATAATTGAATAATGGCATTTTTCGAACGAGACATTGGCACGAAATCCATGCCATCTTTTAATACTTCCGCAGGTGTTTTACGATCTGGAGCAATTTGAAAGTTCTTTTCAATAAATTTTCCGTAAGTAAAATACCCAATCACTAGTAAAGCAATACCACCCAATAAGGAAATCATCTTTTCCACTCCTTCTTTCTTTGTTAACTAAAATATACATTAAATAAGAAAGAATAGGGCTGTTTTGTGACCAAATGCACAATATTTTAGATGAAATGCACATCTCGGCAGGTGAAGCGTTTACACTTTCTCTCTAACAAGCCTCAAATATCAATGAAAGCTTGAAAAAGACCGACTCACGATGATTTTGCCTCTTGAATCCTCGTGACTCGACCTTTATTTTAGTTAGCTTGCTGTTATTACCGTTACAGAACCGTCCCCAGAAATTACTTCGATTAATTCAGAGAGTTTCGCTGAGCCGAAGTCCTTGTCAATGCCTGCTTCGGTTCAGGATTCATTCAAAGCGTTTTGGTTTCAGTAGCCGTTGGGCTGTAGTATTGTGATTTCTTAATATAGGATTGCGAGCAAATACAGCCCCTCTTTAGGACAAACCAAAAACAGCTTTGAACGCTTGCATATATGACCGGCTCACAATGACTTTTGACCCATTATTCATCGTGACTTGATAATTTCGGTTGAACCAAGGCTGGATTTCTTCAACTTCATTCAAGTTAATAATATAGGCTCGATGAACTTGCATGAAGTTTTCCTCAGGTAACTTTTCCTTCATTGCTTTGAGTGACTCGCGCATACGATACTCTTTATCATGCGTTTGGATAATGACTTCGCCTTCATCAGTCGTCACCACATAAACATCATTCATTGCTACCATGACAATTCGATCCTCATCTTCAATCGGTAAATAGCGTTTATCACGCGAAGATGCGTCAGATTTTTTATCCGGTACATTCTGAACAGACCGGTGACTCATTCGGGCTTCTATTTTCCCCATGACTTTTTGTAGTCGTTCCAAATCAAATGGCTTTAAGATATAATCCGTCGCATCCAGCTCGAATGCCCTCACCGCAAAGTCATCATGAGCCGTCGCAAAGACGACAAATGGCGGTTCCTTCATCTGAGTCACAGTTTCCATTAACTCCATGCCAGATTCATTTTGCAAATGCATGTCTAGAAAAATCACATCAATGGCTTCTTTTAAGAGCATTTGTTGGGCAGCCTTAATGTGACTCGCTTCAAAATAGTCATTCCCCGACTTTATTTCTGTCAGTAAATAACTCAATTCTTGACGAGCCAATTGCTCATCGTCAACTAAAAGAATTTTCATGATTCATCTTCTCCTTCTCTGAAAGATATGGTATTAAAGCACTCACTTTGGTTCCGTCAGACGACGATTCAATCTGGAGCTCACTTTTCGTACCATAGATACCTACTAAACGTTTATTTAAATTCTCCAACGCCGTGCCAGACCCCTCTGCCGATTCCACAACCTCTTTCCCTAACTTTTCAATGATAGATTCTGGAATTCCATATCCATTATCTTCAACGGAGAATATTAGGTTTTCACCTTGGGGCTTTAATGCGATATAGATCTTGTTGTCCGTTTCCCGCTCTTTAAAGGCATGATGAATCGCATTCTCAACTAACACTTGCATTAGAAAAGATGGAATTAATACGTGATGCAACGTTTCGGATATATCAAAACTGATTTCAAACTTATCTGGAAAGCGTGCTTCTTCAATTTCTAAATACGCTCTGACTTGTTCCAGTTCATTCGTCACTTGTACTAAAGTTTGGCGGTTTCCAGTTAAATTCGCACGAAAATACTGACTTAATTTAATTAATAATCGTCTCGCCTTATCAGGATCAAAGCGCATCACCGCACTAATCGTATTGATCGTATTAAAGAAGAAATGTGGATTCACTTGCCCTTGTAAAGTGCGTAGCTCCGCTTGTTTCAACAAATGCTTTTGCGAGTCAACTTTTCCTAATTGAATTTGAGTTGAAAAGATTTCTGATAGTCCTTCAGCCCACTTCTGTTCAACCTCAGTTAATTGGTCGTCATCTGTAAAGTAGTATTTTAAAGTGCCAACAATATCATTTCCGTCATTTAAAGGCAGCACTATCGCCCCTTCTAAAGGACAAGTCTCACAGTGGCAACCAATCTCCGCTCGCGTATGCGCCACCAACATCTCACCCTCCGTAATCGCTTGTCGCGATAAATCCGTCACCAAGTCTGAGCCAACTCGGTGATGGTCACTTCCTGCCCCAGTAAAAGCAAGAATATCTTTCCGGTTCGTAATACTCACCGCTGACACCTTCATCGTCTTATGAATCAACTCAGCTGCTTTCTGCGCATTCTCAGGATTCAAACCACTCCCAAATAAAGGTAGAGTCTCCTTCGTCAATTGCAAGACATCTTGCGTTTGAATGGCTCTCAACCCTTCTTCGTGACGAATCGTATTCAATATAATTGATAAGAAAATACTCATCCCAACACTATTAACGAGCATCATTGGAAACATAATCACTTGCACTAAATTTGCTCCCATCGCGCGGTTCGAACTTAGAAAGTAAATACATGCCATTTGAACCAGCTCCAAAAGTACCGCTACACCTGCACCCTGAAACGGAGTTAAGTAGGTTTGCTTTTTAATCGAAGCATGACCAAAGGCCCCACCAATGCCTCCGATTAATATAGAAGATATTAGGTAAATATGCGGGTCCGTCCCACCTTGAAAATATCGGAAGATCCCCGACAAGACACCAACCATCGTCCCTACTAAAGGCCCGCCAACAATTCCACTCACACCAATACTCAACACCCGCGTGTTCGCAATCACAACCTCATCCGTTAATTGACCAAATAAGGGATAGAAAGATAGCTGGTCAAAAGAAATCAACACCCCTGTAATATTAGACAGAATAGCAAATGCTGAAAAAATTAAACTAAGACCGATCACCGATTTCCTTTGGCGTCGATTTAATAACATGTGTTTTAAATAATCATTGTTCATAAGAATATAAGCTAACAAAATAACAATTGCAGCTCGCTCAAACAAAATTAACGCTAGCACCG
This sequence comes from Ruoffia sp. FAM 24228, assembly GCF_045528575.1. NCBI lineage: Bacteria > Bacillati > Bacillota > Bacilli > Lactobacillales > Aerococcaceae > Ruoffia > Ruoffia sp. FAM 24228. The sequence goes on along the minus strand of NZ_JBGQQZ010000074.1, from coordinate 2,807 downwards.
TATATCAACTCCTTGACTCAATATAAATAAATTATATCACATTAAAATTGCTAGCGAGAGATAGGTTGTTTGTGATTTCTATGAGGCGTAAAAAAGCCATGAGCAACGAAGCTCATAGCTGAATATGGTGATGTTATTTGAATAGTGCGGTTTTTACTTCATGTAAATCTCTTGTATTGTGTATGTAATATATACAATCATTCGATTATTTCACTAATACTTTATCTTTCCATGAAACTGCATGTTGATTCAACACTTGATTTAATTCTTCAATATTATTTTTTCCTGTCGTTTGTAACCAAGTATTGGTCTCTGTATATTCTGAATCTGTTTCTGCCGCAAAAATATCAGTGGATTCTTTCCAAGTTGCACGGCCACACAGTACTCCATTAAAGGTAGACTCTGATTCACCTGCTAATTTTATCGTTTCTTGGAATAACTGCGCAGAAACACCGGCACTTAAGAAAATAAATGGTAGATGTGTTTTTTCAGATTGTTCTTTAAATAAACGCTTTGCTTCTTCTTTAGAATATAAGATTTCATCATCATTACCATACCCTTCAACATAATTCATGTTAACCGGTACTTCAACTTTTAAAACATCTACTTTATAACGAGGATCCGAGAATAATTCCATGGCACTATTTACCTTATGAGGTTTTACTTCTGCATATTCCCTACTTTTTACATCTTGGATTTTTGTATCATATGTTAATATCTCTAAAAAGTATGGAATGTTTTCTGCATCGCATTCTGATCCTACACGTTCAACAAAGGCATGTTTAATATCATTTATTTCTTTACTAGCATCAATATCATAATATAATAAAATTTTTACAGCATCTGCGCCAGCTTCTTTTATTCTTAATGCTGACCAATTGTCTAATAAGTCCGGATATCTCTCTTCAGATGAGGCATCATATCCTGTTTCTTCATAAGCGAGAATTAAACCTGCATTCTTATCACGTACCTCTGTTGCAGGCAATCCATATTCAGGATCTAATAGAATTGATGATGAAAAAGGTGTCAAATTTTTTGATATCATCTTTTTAAACTCTTCAATTGTTGAATCATCTTCGCTACCTAGCATCTTCTTCAATGATCCTCGTTGATCAATAGCAAGTGCTGAAATCACTGAATTTTCATTTGACAATGCGACTAATTTATCATATTTTTCTTCGCTAATATTTAACATACTTCTCTCCTTAACAACTTAAAAAGTTTTAATTAATATTATTTAAAAGTACTTCTTTTATTTTATCGACAGAATCAGATTTTTTTAATTTTTCTTTTGCATCTGATTTCATTAACATCTTAGCAATTTGTGATAATAAATTTAAATGACCTGAACCTTTTTCATTTTCAGGAATAAACATACCTATAATAAAGTCTATATCTTCACCATCCATTGATTCCCAACTAATCCCATGGTCATTTTTAATTACTATTACACTCACATTATTTATGTTTTCAGATTTAGCATGTGGAATAGCAAAACCATCCATCATCCCTGTTGTTCCTTGATTTTCTCTATTATTTAATTCATCAAATACTGCTTTTTTAGAATCACTTATATTAAACTCTTCACAAGTTTCAGCTAAAAACTCGAATACTTGACCTTTCGTTTCAAATTTTTTATTTAAAAATATTAGTTCTTCTTTTATCAAATTATTCACTCCTTAATTGCTAATAATTCGTTTATTATAATCTCTTTTTTTAATTAATCCTAACATTACTCCCCCAACTACTGATCCTATTAGTATGGCAAATACCCATTGCACACCATGTGTTACTACAGGAAGTACTAAAAATCCACCATGTGGAGCGGGAACTTGAACTTGAAATAAGTAGGTGATAATTGCAGCTACAGATGAACCTAGCATAATAGAAGGTAAATTTAATAACGGATTACTTGCAGCAAATGGAATTGCACCTTCAGTTATGTGTGTTGACCCTAAAATCAAATTAACATAACCCGCATTTCTTTCCTCTTTAGAATAGTATTTACCGAATAAGAGCACAGCAACAGTTGTCATCAATGGAGGGGCTATACATGCTGCTGATACTCCGGCCATAAAAGTATAGTTTCCTTGACCTAAAAGTAAAGTTCCTGTTACATATGCAGCTTTATTTACAGGTCCTCCCATATCAAACCCTGACATACAACCAACAATTAATCCTAGTAGTAACGGATTTGATCCTTCTACACTTGCCAGGAAACTCATCATTCCTTCATTAACACTAGCAATTGGTCCTCCTGTTGAAAACACTATAATACCTATCAAGAATACACCTAAAACTGGATATAAAAATATAGCTTTAAGTCCATCTAAAGATTTAGGCAATTTTTCGAATAGTTTAGCTAACAAAATTATTATTAGTCCACCTAAGAAACCTGAAAGAATTCCTCCTAAGAATCCTGACCCTGTTTCATTAGCTATCAACCCGCCAACAAAACCAACTACTAAACCTGGTCTTTTGGCAATACTCTCAGCAATATATGCAGAAAATACTGGTACCATTAGTCCCATAGACAAGCCACCGATTTGATTTAAAGTAGCTGCAAATGCATTATATTGCTCACTATTAGGATCAGCAGAATAAATCCCCCAAAGAAATGAAACTGCGGTCAAAACTCCTCCCCCTACTACAAATGGTAGCATATGAGAAACACCATTCATTCCTGAACAATTCATACTTTTCGTTGAAACATGTGCCAACTGCCTAACGGCAGCTTAAATTTACTTTTTCATTTTCACCTGTTAAGTGATGAAAAAAGAACCCCATTCTGATATTGTAAAGGTGTC
>NZ_JBGQQZ010000073.1:0-11808 GCF_045528575.1 Ruoffia sp. FAM 24228 | reverse complement strand
GCTTAGTTCCACTAAGCGAATTGGTAGAGTCTGCTTACGCAAGGTATTGAACCGCCGTGTACGGAACCGTACGCACGGTGGTGTGAGAGGTCGACTAGTCAAATAATGGCTAGTCTCCTACTCGATTATACGTTTAGTCGGTATAAGATAGCTATTCGGCATTTTTTTCAATAAGATGTAGTAAAGAAAAGGGGAATGCAGTTTATGACTCAGAACAATTCGCATGATTACGAGAAAGAATTTGCTAAAGAAGCGGAATATTTAGACTTTGTATATAAGAAAATGTTAAAAAGTAGAGAGAGTCTCGATGCATTTGTTAAAGAAGCTCGTGAAGAGGGGCTTACTTTTGTACAAAAGATGTCCGAAGATGTTCGGGTAGATTTTAGTAGTTTTTCTGATAATATGGACACTTTTTCAACAATTGAGATGAAGAACCGCGAGATTGACCAAATGAATTCACGCATTATCTCCGCAGAAAAATTATTAGAAAATGTCAAACGATCATTAGATGCTCCATATTTTGGTAAAGTGGACGTTGATTTTCTAGATGATGAAGAAGCAGAATCTTTCTACATAGGTATTAATAGTTTTGATGATGATAATTACGCAAAGTTTGTCTATGACTGGCGTTCTCCAATCGCAGAGTTATTCTACAATAATACAACAGGAGAATCTGCATATGAAGTGAATGGCAATACAATTGAAGTGGAAATTGATAAACGTAGACAATTCGTTATCGACAAAGATACTTTATTGAAGTTCTTCGACACATCGGTATCGATCCAAGATGATGTATTACTAGAAGCCCTAGAACAAGATAGCTCGAGTTTAATGCAAGATATTACATCTACCATTCAAAGTGAGCAGAATGTGATAATTCGAGATACGAGACATCCGATTATTTTAGTCAATGGAGTGGCTGGGAGTGGAAAAACTTCAACGATTATGCAAAGAATTGCGTATTTACTCTATTCATACCGTAAAGAAATTACCTCAGATAATATTCTAATATTGTCTCCGAATGAGCATTTTGTATCGTATATATCTAATGTGCTCCCATCACTCGGTGAGAAAACGCCATTGAATATGACGCTTTTACAATTTGTAGGGAGACACTTGTCAATGGAATTAGAGGATGAACAAACGTATTTTAACCGTATTAGTATTCACAAGGTTCCGAAGCAAACAGAGATTATTCGAAGTACTTCTTTTATTGATTTTATTAATGACTCAGAAGAGTTAATATTACAACATATGGATTTCTTTAATCCAGTCTTACGTAAAGACAAAGAAATTGTTTCGACTGAAAAAATCATTAAAGCTTTTGAACAGACGCCTGATAGTTCTCCCTTAATTGCTCGTATTCAAGCAACGCGACAATTATTATCAAGTAATTGGGAGAGACGAATGACTAAATTAGCTCAAAAACCTAAAGTGATTGATCGAGTGATGTCATTACCTGAAACCTTACAACAAAAGTTCTTTAATGAACTGATTTCGGATGATTCACCTCAAACGATTAATAAATATGCCAAAAGATATGTCCAAATTCAATACAGTCAAGTAACCCGTGATATTCGTGGTTTAGCTTGGTTTAATTTACAAGGGATTTTTGAAAAAATTTATTTTGCATACTCACAAGAAGTATATCAATTCAATCCAGATGGCATATTAAGCATAGATGAAGCGGTTGCATTTATTTACATTTATAATCGCTTCATTGAAAAATTATCACTTACAAATATGCGATTTGTTCTAGTAGACGAAGTACAAGACTATACAGAAGCACAAATTCGATTATTAGTGAGCTTATTCCCTAAATCAGCATTTACCATGGTAGGGGATGAGAATCAAGCGATATTTAACGCCAATATCAAATTCCAAGATATTATCAATAATTTCTCAGCCCGCTCAGAAAAAGTTGAGTTATATCAATTAGTGAATAGTTACCGGTCAAGTGGATCAATCACACGCTTATTCAATCGGCTCGCAACCAATAACGATGAATGGGAAATTATTCCGATTCGACCGGCTGGAAATGAACCTAAAATTATTAAAGTTGATAATCAAGCTGACTATTTGAAGCTATTAGAAGCGGTAAATCAAGAGTTAGATGGAAAAGCATTAACATTGATCACTAAAACAATGGTTGAGGCTGAAGAACTGGAACAATCTTTTGGCCAAGAACTATTGGATCGATTAAATCTAACCATCATTCCAATTAGTTTATCCAAAGGATTGGAATTTGATAATGTCTTAATTCATAATGCTTCAAACGAACATTATCATTCACAACGTGATAAGCGAATTCTGTATACAGCAAGTTCTAGAGCTATGAAAAATCTATTTATTACATATGAAGATCAGTTGACTGAGTTTCTTCAATCGTAAAGTTGAACATTTATAGACATAAAATAGACGGCAAGAGATCCATAATTGGATCTCTTGCCGTCTATTTGCTTTAATTAGATGATACCACGAGCAATTAATGACTCAGCAATTTGTACTGAGTTTGTAGCAGCACCTTTACGAAGGTTATCCGCTACAACAAATAAGTTTATACCATTTTCTACGGATTCGTCTCTCCGAATACGACCAACATATACGTTATCAGTATCTTCAGCGACTGATTGCAATGGGTAATCTAAGGCTTCAGGATTATCGGCAAGAATGACTCCGTCGATGTTTCCAATTTCTTCACGAATTTTCTTAATATCAAATTCTTTTTCTAATTCAATATTGATAGATACACCATGAGATGTTTTGATTGGAACACGTACAGCTGTTGCAGAGACAGGTAAATTCTCAACACCTAAGATTTTACGTGTTTCATCAATCATCTTTTGTTCTTCTTTTGTATTACCATTATCTAAGAAGACATCGATTTGTGGAATCACTGTTTTATTAATTTCGTAAGGGAAAGTACTTGTTGTACCTTGCTCTAAATCTTCAATTCCTTTACGTCCGGCCCCTGATACTGCTTGATATGTACTATAAACTACACGTTTGATACCGTAATTTACTTGTAGTGGTTTCAATGGTACAACGGATTGGATGGTTGAACAGTTAGGGTTTGCGATGAGTTTATCATCTTTAGATAAGACCCCAGCATTCACCTCAGGGACAACTAATGGAATATTTTTATCCATTCTCCACGCTGAACTATTATCGATGACAGTAATGCCATTACTTGAAGCAATCGGTGCAAAGTGTTTTGATGTTTCTCCACCTGCAGAAAAGATTGCGATTTGAATTGGCGCTGTTAAAGCATCCTCTGTCAGTTCTTGGATGGTAATCTCTTCACCATTGAAGGGGATTTTTTGACCTGCAGATCGACTTGAAGCAAATAAACTTAATTCACTTACTGGGAATTGACGTTCTTCTAATACTTGTATAACTTTACGACCAACTACGCCCGATGCACCTACAACGGCAACATGATATTTTTTACTCATAATTGGCTCCTTTCAATATTGTATGATAATGTTCAATTTATACCTATTTAACTTAAGCATTATCACATAAAATGTCAAGTTAAAAGTGATGGAATTTAATAATCGTCAGTAAAATTTTAATCCTAACTTAATCCTATTGACATTGTAATTTACCATTGATATAGTATATTTAAGTTAAAGAGGTATTGTGCGAGGCGCGGTTGACAAAAGTACACACACATGTGGAAAGGGGATATCGCCGAAACGACTTTCGTTGGGGGCTGACTTTAAGAGGTTGGTCACTGTTATTATCAAAGAGCCAAAGTGATAATAAGGTGCAATCAATTACCGGGCAAAAGGATACGTCAACTCAAATCAAGTTGGATTGATTAGTGAAAGCGACCACGAACCTTTTGTTCGTAGTCGCTTTTTGTTTACTTTTATTTAAGGAGTGGAAGAATGCAATTAGAAACGTATCAAACGAAGGTGAATAACGAGCTGGTTCATTCACAACATAAATATTCAGATTTAGCTCAGCAATATGGAACGCCGCTTTATATATTCGATGAAGAGAGTTTTAGAGAACGCGTTTATAATTTCAAAAATGCTTTAGAGAATCCTTACTTTGAGACAGAGTTATTATTTGCATCCAAGTCTGTTTTGACACTTGCGATTGCAAAATTGATTTCAGAGTATGGAATAGGACAAGATGTTGTTAGTGCTGGGGAGATTTTTACTGGGAAGAAAGGTGGCGTTCAGCCATCGAAGATGTACTTTCACGGAAATAACAAATTAGATGAGGAATTAGCTTTTGCGGTCGATCAAGAAGTGGGAACAATTGTCATTGATAACCGAATGGAAGCTGATAGACTCAATAATATTTTAGAGCAAAAAGGGAAAAAGCAACGCGCACTATTACGCTTAAATCCTGGAGTTGAGGCGCATACTCATGAATACATTAAAACAGCTAACTTAGATTCAAAATTTGGAGAGAGTGTCTTCGATGAGAAGATTGAGGACATTATAGAAAGCATCCATAACTATGATAATATTGAATTAGCAGGTTTACATTGTCACATTGGTAGTCAAATATTTGATTCAGAATCATTTATTAAAGCAGCGGATGAAATGTTACACTTTGCTCAACGCATTCAAACGAACTTAAATATTTCGATTCGTGAAATAAATTTCGGTGGCGGTTTTGGTGTTTACTACACTGAAGAGGATAAACCTTTTGACATTGCCGAATTTCTGCCAAATTTTATCGAGCATGTTCATGAAAAGTCTACTGAATATGGGATACAATTAGAGAAGGTTACAATTGAACCTGGTAGATCATTAGTTAACAATTCTGGTAGTACTTTGTACACGATTGGTGATATTAAGAAGACAGTAGGTGGTAAGAAATATGCCTTTATCGATGGTGGGATGACAGATAATATCCGTCCAGCTTTATATCAGGCTGAATATGAAGCAGCCCTACCAAATAAAATTAATGAACCGGTCAAAGAAACGTACACCATAGCTGGTAAAGCGTGTGAGAGTGGGGATGTTGTGATTAATAATATTGATCTTCCTCAAGTTGAAACAGGCGATTTATTATTAGTAAATGGTACGGGTTCATATAATTATTCTATGGCAAGCAATTATAATCATATCCCAATTCCAGCCATGGTGCATATTGATGGAGAAAAAAGTTACTTAACAGTCAAACGGCAGTCTTTTGAAGATATCATAGCAAATAATATTTTATAGGAGGATATTTATAATGAGTGTTTATGAAGGTTCAGCAGTTGCATTGATTACCCCATTTATCGAGAACACAAAGGAAATTGATTGGCGCGCGTTTGAAAGCCTATTAGACTTTCAATTAGAGAATAGCACAGACGCATTAGTCATTACTGGAACAACCGGTGAGAGTTCTACTTTATCTGATGAAGAGCAAATCGAATTGATTAAATTTGCCGTGAAACATGTCGAAGGTAAACTTCCAATCATTGCAGGAACAGGTATTAACGATACACGTCACGCAATCAAATTAAGTCAACAAGCTGAGCATGTGGGAGCAGATGCATTACTTATCGTCACCCCATATTACAATAAAGCTTCTTATAATGGTATGTTAGCTCACTTCCGAGCGATTGCTGATTCAGTTAACATTCCAATTATTCTTTATGATGTTCCTTCTAGAACGGGTACATCATTAACACCAGAACAGGTGAGTATTTTAGCTGAACATCCAAATATTGTGGCATTAAAAGATGCGGTAGGTAATTTAGATTACACTCGTGCAGTGCTTGATATTGTGCCAGATGATTTCGCTGTATACTCAGGGAACGACGATTTAAATTACGATATTATCGCTTTAGGTGGTAAGGGTGCTATCTCTGTAACTGCAAATATTCTCCCAAAAGAAGTTCATGATTTATGTCGTCTCGCTTTAGATGGACAAACGGAAGAAGCTCAACAATTAAATTATAAACTTGAAGATATTAATCGTAATTTATTTGATGAAGTGAACCCAATCCCAGTGAAATACTTAGTTCACAAAATGAACCGCTGTGCTTTATCATATCGTTTACCTATGGTACCACCAAGTGAGGAAAGTGCTGAATTATTAGACACGTACTTAGGGTTAATTGAAAAATACACAATATAAAGAATAGAGGATTGATAAAGTGAATATTATACTAATTGGATCCGATGGCGCGATGGGAAAAGTTGTTACTGAGATCTCGAAAGAGTTAGGTCATCAAGTGATCGCAGGATTACAATCAACTGAAGAAACAGAACAACCTTTTCCAATCGCGACAAATTTTGATGATTTAACACAAGTGGTTGAAGGGCTTGATCTTAAACCAGAAGTGATGATTGATTTTTCAACACCTCAATTAACGGAAGAATTACTGGCGTTTGCAGTGGCGCAAAAACTGCCACTTATGCTTGCAACTACAGGGCAAAATGAAGAACAAGCAAAAGCAATTCAAGAGGCGAGTAAATCCGTTGCTATCTTAGATACTCATAATACTAGTATTGGTGTCAATGTGATGCAGGAAGTGAGTAAGCATCTAAGTAAAGTATTGTATCCCTTAGGTTATGATATTGAAATTATTGAAAAACACCATCGTTACAAAAAAGATGCACCAAGTGGTACAGCTAAGATGTTACTAGATTCAGTTGAAGAAGGTATGTCAGAAAGTGCAACAAAAGTATATGGACGTGAAGGTATTGGCGAAGCAAGAGAACACCAAGAAGTTGGCTTACATGCGATTCGTGGTGGCGATATTGTAGGTGAACACACGATTATTTTTGCAAATAATCAAGAAATGCTTGAAATTACTCATCGTGCTGGATCAAAAGAGTTATTCGCCAGAGGGGCTATGGCAGGGGCAGAATTTTTAATTAATCAAGCCGACCCTGGTATTTATTCAATGAATGATATATTTTAAGTATTTTATGGATTTTGAGAAATTAAAAACTAACGACTCAGTGATTGTGGCTAGATTTGCCATCATTGCTGAGTTTTTTGTTTTATATTTTGATTTTACATATCCTAGAGACAATGTCAGGGACATTATTCGTGATATCATATCCTGGAGACTATCTCAAGGACACAAGCACATACATATCCAAAAAAATATTAAATCCAGATTAGAAACTGCTTTACTTTTAGTTAAAAATCGTGTAATCTTATTTTTAGAAAACATGAAAGGAGGATGTCAGATGAAACAAGCAGTTCAAGTAAGTTCGAATTTATTTAAAATGACATCACCTTTAATCGTTCATAATATTAGAGTTTTCATCTAGACAATTAGATCAAGGATGTCTAAGTATGTAATTCTACAGCTGATATTTTATGAGCCCTTAATTGTGGTGATAAAATATCTTTTTTTTGTGCAAATTTTAATAGGAAAGTTGGGAAACTATGCTTCAGTCAATGTGGTATTACATTAAGAAACACCCTGGAAAATATATATTTGGTGGTATGACAGCAGTTCTTACCAGTATATTATATATTTTCCCAAATTATATTATTCAACTCTTTATCGATGATATTGTAACAAATCAATTAACTCAAGCTGTCTTAGTGCGATATTTATTCTTTTTATTTATATTAATGATATTAATTTATGCGGGGGATGTGACTTGGTTTAGAGTTTTATTCGGAGAGTCATATCAATTCCAGAAAGAATTAAGACAAACTGGTTTTAAAAGTTTACTTGGCTTTCGTGCTTCTTTTTATGAAGCTTTTCGTTCCGGCGATTTGATGACACGAATGACGTCAGATATCGATACGATAGGAATGTTACTAGGTTATGGTTTAATGATTGTATTGGGAGACGGAGCGTTATTACTAAGTTTCCTTGCAGTTATGATTTTTACGATTTCTTGGCAAGTCACTTTAGTTAGTTTGATTCCTCTACTGATCTTTGGTGTTATTATTTATTTCCTTAGTAAAGAAGTGGATAAGCGTTATGATGCTATTAGAGATTCTGTAGCTGAATTGAGTAATGAAGTGTTAGAAGTGGTTGATGGCGTTCGTGTGATGCGAGCGTATGGACGGAAAGATTTGGAACAAAAGAGATTTCAAGAAAAAACACAGAAAGTTGTCGATAAGGCGAATCATTTGGCGATGGTGAACGGCTTATTTGGTCAAATTGCTAAAGCCTTTGGTGGGTTAAGTATCGCCATCGGACTCATGTATTGTAGTTATTTAGTGAATTTAGGTCAATTATCAGTGGGTAAATTAGTTTCTTTCCAATTATATTTAGCTATGTTAAATGGAACGATTTGGGGAATGACAGAAATAGTTGTTATTTACCAACAAGGTAAAGTTTCATTTGAGAAGCTCAATGATTTAATCAAAGCGAATGATCTCATGGAAGCAGACGGTCATCTGACGCTTGATTCGATTGAAAGCATTGAGTTTCAAGATTATTCCTTTAAATATAAAGAGGATGTTAAAGAGACAATTAAAAATCTCAATTTTACGCTTCAACGAGGAGAAACGTTGGGAATTGTCGGTAAGACCGGGAGCGGGAAAACGACGATTATTCGACAATTATTAAGACAGTATCCAATTAGCGGATCTGGAATAATCAAACTCAATGGTCGAGATATTCATGAATATCAACGGGAAAGTTTAGAAGCGATGATTGGCTATGTGCCACAGGAACACATACTTTTTTCTCAAACTGTAAAATATAATATAATGTTTGGAAATAGTGAAGCTAATGAGGAAGATCAATTGGCCCAAGCGATTGAAAATGCGGCCTTTACAAAAGATTTAGAGCGTATGTCAGAAGGGCTTAAAACGTTAATTGGAGAAAAAGGTGTGTCGATATCTGGAGGACAAAAACAAAGGGTATCGATTGCCAGAGCGCTAATTAAAGAACCAGAGTTATTAATATTAGATGATTCACTTTCAGCGGTTGATGCAAAGACTGAAAGAGCCATCATTACAAATGTTCAAAGTATCCGTGGGGATAAGACAAACATTATTGTCACACATAGGCTTTCTGCGGTAAATCAAGCGGACATGATTATAGTTGTAGACGATGGACGCATCGTTGAATACGGCTCACCGAAAGAATTATTAGCGAACGAAGGTTGGTATTATGAACAATTCAACAAACAACAATCAGAAGGGGGCGCTGAGAATGAAAACATTCACTAGACTACTTGGTTACTTACGTTATGAATGGAAACTCTTGTTATCAGGGTTCATTCTGTTGATTTTCTCTACAGGACTTTCAATATATACACCAATTATTGCAAGTAAAATGATTGATTATGTGTCCCTATCCGTTGCGAACGAAGAGACTGTTAATATTACCTTTATTACGGAACAATTTGGCTTTTATCTTATTATTACATTTATCTCAGCGATTCTTGGTTATGTGGGATATTTGCTTTTAGCGAATGGATCGAATCGGCTAAGTAAAGTAATTCGAGATGAAGCTCACGAGCATATGCAAAAGTTACCGGTTAGTTATTTTGATGATATTCCAGCTGGAAAGATATCTGCTCGAATCGTCAATGACACAGAGGTTTTAAGAGAGAACTTTTTTGCAAATTTTACGACTCAAATACTCATTAATACAATGACCATTCTAGGTGTATATATTGGTATGTTTGCTGTCAGCCCGACGATAGCAAGTTGGTTATTACTACTCATACCAATAATCGTCGTTTGGCAAATGGCTTTCTCTAAAAAAATTCAACCAATCAATACTTTATGGAGAGAATCGGTCAGTGAACTGAATAGTAAAATCGCTGAAATTGTTCAAGGTGTGTCGATTGTTCAAGTGTTCAATCAACAAGAGCATATGGCTGAAGAGTTTGAGCAAGTCAATCAAACTTGGCTAAATACTAGAAAAGAATCCTTAAAGTACGAAGCGTTTTTTGCTTGGAATTTGTCCGGACTCTTTAAGAGTATTGTGACCTTACTTGTGATGTTGTATATAGGAACGCAGTTCACAAATGGCATATTATCAATATCGATTGGAACCTTATATATTGTTATCAATTATGTTGAACGATTATTTGATCCTATTACTATGATTGTTCGTTTGATTACAATATTGCAACAAGCTTTATCCGCAGGAATACGAGTGTTCGAGTTAATAGATACTCCGGTAGAGAAAGATTCCAACAAACAATTAATAGTTACTCAAGGAAATGTTGAGTTTAATGATGTGACCTTTGCATATAAAGAAGGCAATAATGTATTGCATCAATTAAATTTCCATGTTAATGCAGGTGAGACCATCGGTTTAGTCGGACACACAGGGTCCGGTAAAAGTTCGATTATTAACTTACTATTTCGCTTTTACGATCCACAAGAAGGCCAAGTAATCATAGATGGTCAAAATATTGAAGAATATAATCGAGAAAGCATTCGAGAAAAAATGGGGATTGTCTTGCAAGAACCGTATTTATTTTCTGGTACGATTGCGACAAATATCAGTATGAATAATCCAGAGATAACCGATGAAATGGTCCTCGATGCACTTATCAAAGTTGGAGCACAACCATTAATTGATAAATTAGAAAAAGGAATTCATTCGGAAGTTGTGGAAAAAGGACAAGCTTTTTCTTCAGGGGAGAGACAATTGATATCCTTTGCTCGTACCTTAGCCAATAATCCAAAAATATTGATACTTGACGAAGCAACTTCACATATTGACACTGAAACTGAGGAAATTATTCAACATGCGATGAAAGTTGTAAAAGAAGGACGTACGACCTTTATTGTAGCGCACCGACTTTCAACCATTAAAGATGCAGATCAAATCATCGTCATGGACAACGGACATATCCAAGAGAGGGGCACTCACAGAGAGTTACTTGATCTGGGAGGCACATATACGCAAATGTATCAAATGCAAGGAAGTATGGCATAAAAATAACGCAGGACAAGGGAATCAACTCCCAAGTCCTGCGCTTTTAATTGTTTACAATAGTTTGACTAGTCATTTGCTGCTTCATCAGCAACATCTTTAAAGTGGTCAACCTGATTATATGCTAGCATCTCGAAATGTCCATTTTGATATTTAACAATAGATACGGATGCATTTTGTAATGGTTCAGTTTCATCGAAATCAGCAACTAAACCATGCAATAAATTACGAATTGTCATACCGTGACACACAACTAAAATGTTTTGGTCCGTTCCAGCGTGGCGGTTTAATAATTTTAGTAAACCAGATTCAACACGATTCCAAAATTCAGTATAGTTTTCTGCAAAGTGATATGGATCTGCTTCTTTGAACATATTCATAATATCTTGAATTTGATTCTCAGTTCCTTCAGGCAACCCGTGTTTGATGTTTACCCTTTGCTCAACTTCTGGCCAAACTTCAGCAGCAGAAAGGCCTTCAAAAGACCCAAAGTGAACTTCACGAAATTCTGGCATTTGTTCGATTTCTAAGTGCTCATTATTATGATTTTCTTCTAAAATAATTGAAGCTGTATCAATTGTTCGTTTTAAATCACTCGTATATACAGCATCAAATTCAATATCGGCTAGACCTCTACCACTGCGATGAACATTTTTAATTCCTTCTTCGGTTAATAATGCATTAGACCATCCTTGCATTCGACCATAGAAATTGAAATATGTTTCACCGTGGCGTACAAAATAAAATGTTACTCCTTTACTCATGCCTTACCTCCTAATTGTTCTGAATCCATTATACTATAGAAAACACGTGTGTCTAAGAAATTAAAGGAAAATATAAAAAGCCTGAATAATTCATACCTCTATAATTTAAGCTGGTTTCTTGAATAAATTAATCGTTCTTGGAAAAATTGGAAATTTTTCTACAAAATAGTGCGTTCTCGAAGTAGATTTTAACTAAATGAACCTTCT
>NZ_JBGQQZ010000072.1:0-11850 GCF_045528575.1 Ruoffia sp. FAM 24228 | reverse complement strand
AAAGATGAGAACACAACACAAACTATCGTTGCATAGAGAGACACTTAAACATAGGAATAAAAAAAGAGCCAAGGTGACTGCGTCACCTGGCTCCTCGGTCCACCAACATCAAAAATTCATGAACCTTAATTTGTTTAAAGGAGTTTGAAAATGAAAAAATGGCTTAATTTATTAATACTTAGTATGTTGGTATTTGTACCCATCCAAGCAGCAGCTCAATCGGATATAACAATCCAACCTGGTGAGACAGTTACAGTTGGACTCGATTCAACTTTCGCACCTTATGGGTTTATAGATGATGGTGAATATACAGGCTTTGACATTGAATTAGCTGAAGAAGTCTTTGACAACATGGGGGTTGATTATGAATTCCAATCCATTGACTGGTCAATGAAAGAAGCAGAACTGAATAACGGAAATATTGATATGATCTGGAACGGTTATTCAAAAACACCTGAGAGAGAAGAATTAGTACTTTTCTCTGATAATTATGTCGAAGGTCGCGTCGGTGTATTAGTTAAGAATGATAGTGAGATTCAAACGATTGCAGATTTAGAAGGTAAGAAAGTTGCGACTCAAGAAGGATCCTCTCAATTAGAAGCAATCAGACAACAACCAGGCTTAGAAGAATCATTAGATGACGGTCGAGTGATTACTTTCTCTTCTTTTAATGAAGTCCTTCAAGAATTAGCTACAGGTCGGGTGGATGCGATTGTGGTTGCAGAATTAGTGACAAGATATTATTTCTCACAAAACGGTCAAGCAGGTGAGTATCGCATGTTAGATGAAGACTTTGGAATAACTGAAACAGCCGTAGGTTTCAGACAAAATGAAACAGCCTTTGTTGAAGACTTTAATGTCGCTTTAAATGAGGTATTAAATAGTGAAGCTTATGAAGAAATAGAAAATCGTTGGTTCGCTGAATTAGGAGGCGATGAGTCTGCTGAAGAAGCAAATATGCTTGCACCATTATTGGATGCAGCCAAAACAACTTTACTCGTATTCTTTGTTGTTTTAATTGTCAGTATTCCACTTGGTTTGATTATCGCCTTATTAGAACAACGCGCACCAGCTTGGATAAAAGCAATCATCCAAGTATATGTATACGTCTTTAGGGGGTCGCCATTACTTCTTCAATTAATGGTTGTATATTTCGGCTTACCGTTTTTAGGTATTACACTAGACCGTGTGCCTGCAGCCTTAGCGACTATGATCATAAACTACGCTGCTTATCTAGTGGAGATTTTCCGAGGGGGCTTAAATGCCATTCCTCAAGGTCAGTACGAATCATTAAAAGTATTATCTATTAATAAACTAACCGGATATCGTCGAGTGATTCTCCCACAACTATGGAAAGTAGTAATGCCTTCCGTAGGTAATGAAGTCATCAGTTTAGTAAAAGACACATCACTTATTTATATTCTTGGTTTAGACGAATTACTAAAAGTAGGACGTTCATTATCTAATCAGTACGCAAGTATGATGCCATACTTATATGTCGGTGTGATTTACTTAGCTTTAACAGGGATTGTCACAATCGTATTAAATCAAATTGAGAAGAGAATTGACTATTAGGAGGATTACAAATGAGTTTAATCGTAAAGGACGTTAGTAAACAGTTCGGGAACAATGTCGTAATTAGTAATTATAGTATGGAAGTTGCCCCAGGAGAAATTACAGTCATTCTAGGGGAGTCGGGAAGCGGGAAGACAACATTACTACGTATGATCAATCACCTAGAAGAAGTTGATAAAGGTTCTATCTCGATTGATGATACTTACTTAGTTAAAGACGGAGAATATCAAGATAATCAATCCATTAAAGATTATCAATACAAGATCGGACTTGTATTCCAAGATTATCAATTATTCCCAAACTTAAGTGTGACTGAGAATTTATTATTAGCACCACTTTCGAATAAATTTGCTGACAAAGCAGTTTTAGAAGAAAGAGCGGCTTCATTGTTGGAACAAATGGGTGTCGGAGACAAAGGGGATTCTAAACCGAGCCAGTTATCAGGTGGACAAAAGCAACGTGTTGCGATTGCGCGAGCGATGATGATGAATCCAAGCTTACTTTGCTTCGATGAACCAACCTCTGCCTTAGATGAGAAAACTGTCGGTAAAATTGCGGAATTAATTACTCAACTATCTAATCAAGGGATTATGATTTTGATTATTACCCATGATAATGAATTAGTAAAATTATTAGGAGACGCAAGAGTGATTCGAACGACAGAATTTATCAAATAATGCTTGCTTTTGATACACCTGTTTGGTACACTAGCTCTTGTGTAAAATAATGCAGCGTTAAAACAGAAAGCGCGTCAACATTCTAAAACCTAATGAAATAAGTAGGGCATCGAGTAACCGCGGCTGCTAATGGTGAAAGTGAAAAGCGGAATGCACGCATTCGAGTTTTAAACAGAATTATTTTACTCCAAAAAAACTTA
Organism: Ruoffia sp. FAM 24228; assembly: GCF_045528575.1. NCBI lineage: Bacteria > Bacillati > Bacillota > Bacilli > Lactobacillales > Aerococcaceae > Ruoffia > Ruoffia sp. FAM 24228. The sequence goes on along the minus strand of NZ_JBGQQZ010000072.1, from coordinate 9,398 downwards.
TTGGAGGAATTAAATTATGTCAAGATATACAGGACCATCATGGAAATTATCACGTCGTTTAGGAATCTCTTTAACTGAAACAGGGAAAGAAATCGCAAAACGTAACTACGCACCAGGACAACACGGGAACAACTCTCGTAGAAAAATCTCTGAGTACGGATCTCAATTACAAGAGAAACAAAAATTACGTTTCATGTACGGATTAAACGAACGTCAATTCGCAACATTATACCTACGTGCAGGTAAAATGGAAGGAAAACACGGTGAGAACTTCATGGTGTTATTAGAAACTCGTTTAGATAACTTAGTATACCGTTTAGGATTTGCTAATACACGTCGTCAAGCACGTCAATTAGTTAACCACGGTCACGTTACTGTAGATGGTAAACGTGTTGATATTCCATCATACTTAGTATCACCAGACCAAGTGATTGGTTTACGTGAAAAATCTCAAGAATTAGCATTAATCAAAAACAACTTAGAAAACGTTGTTTCTCGTTTAGACTTCATCTCATATGACGAAAACTCTAAAGAAGGTACTTTAACTCGTTTACCAGAACGTAGCGAATTAAATGCTGAAATTGATGAGTCATTAGTTGTTGAGTACTACAACAAATTAGGCTAATCTTTAGTAAAGATTTAATAACACAGAGTAATTTATATAACGGGTGTCAGTTTAGAGCTTATTCTAAACGGCACTCGTTATTTTCTGTCATAGGGTATAATAATAGGCTTACTTATTGCTTAAATTGAATGGATTCTTAAAAAAGACAATCGAATATTAAAAAAGACAAAAAATATCAGGACCACAAAAGTGATCCTGATATTTAAATTATTAGTATATATTATTCTGGAGCATCTGGAACTTCAATGTCTCCGTCTATAATTTGTTGTTTGTAATCTTCGATGACTTCTAATGATTCATCGGTTAATCTTCCTTCTGCGATACCTACACCATCGTTAGCAAGGTTAAACCATTGGATGCCAGGTTCAAAGCCTTCTTCCATCATAGTATTACTGAAAGAGTGAATGGCATTCCCAGTGTTCTTTAAAGTAGAAGTTAAGTTGATATTGCGAGTTTCACCATCAATATCTACTTCACCTTCAGCACTTTGGTCTAAATCAACACCGATGACCCATAAATCTCGGTCAGGTTCAATACTTACTAAGTCTTTAGCTTCTGAGAATACACCGTTACCAGTAGGGCCTGAAGCATGGAAGATGACGTCAATATCATTCGAATACATCGTCGCAGCAATTGTACGACCAATTGATGGATCGGTAAAACTTCCTGCATATTGAATTTCGATATCAATAGAATCGTCGACGGCTTGAACACCCGCAACGAAGCCGGCTTCAAACTTATCAATAACAACGCCCTCAACACCGCCAACGAATCCAACTTTATTCGTTTGAGTCGTAGTCGCTGCAGCTACACCAGCAAGAAAAGCAGCTTCTTCATCGGCGAAGTTTAAAGAAGCAACGTTTGGTAAGTCAACGACTGAATCGACCATACCGAAGTATTGATCAGGATATTGTTCTGCAGTTTCCTGAACAGCTGGCTGTAATTTGTAGCCAATGGCAAAGATAATATCGATATTGTTTTGAGCAGCTAGATTTAGGTTTGTAATGTAATCAGCTTCAGTATCTGATTGGAAATAAGAAAAGCCATTCAAACCTTGTTCTTTGCTGTGTTCTTCACCCCAACGTTGCATGCCTTCCCAGGCACCTTGGTTGAAGGATTTATCATCAATACCTCCAACGTCCGTGACCATCCCGATACTAAAATCATCCTGGGCTTGAACACTTACAGTGGAGAGCATAAGTAAACTTGAGAAAAGTAATAAAGATTTCATTTATTTACCCAACCTTTCAAATATAATAAATATAGTATAGCATGTTTCTATAATAGAATTAGTATTTTTAATATAATAAATCGAATTTCAGTAATTTATTGAATTATTTACATATATAGTGATAATTTATAATCATTTCTGTTATTATAGTAAGTGTATGGGTGTACTATAGAACAATTTGACAGGTTTGGAATGATTTATATATACAAGTAGTATGATGACAAGTAAATATCTTGTCTATATTAGTACAGAAATAAGGTTGATTTAGATAAAAAGATGGAACATCGAGAACATAAACGATGTCATTAACGCTAATGCCTTTATTTATCTAGATAAATACTTTAATTAATGACTTGTAAATGCTATAATCTAGATTGACAATTTATGTAGTAAATTTAAAACACATATATATACTGATTGATGAGGAGCGAGACAATGAATTTAACCTTTACTGATATTTTATTTATCATCGTTATCCTCTTTCTTGTTGCATCGGGGGTTATTTTTTATCTAAGAACGCAGCGTGCGAAAGAGATTCGAGAACTAGAGAATCGTAAAGACGAGATGATGAGCATTTCAATTGCTGATCAGTTGTTTACGTTAAAGAATATGGACTTAGCGGGCCAAACGAAACGTAAATACGAAAGCCTTGTAGCAACTTGGCAAACTCTAACAAACTTCCAATTTACTGAAATTGAAGCGATGTTAGTTGGTGCTGAGCAATACAGCGAACAAATGAACTTAATGAAGGCTAAGACAGCTTTAGACGAAGCACGTGACTTACTTGATGAAACAGAAGTCCAAGTACACGATTTACATGATGAGTTAACGGCTTTACTAAAGATTAGTGAAGATAATCATGAACGTAATGAAGCGCTACTTGAACGATACAACACTGCTCGTAAAAGTATCATGAATCATTCATTTGACTATGGACCAGCCATTGAAACGTTAGAGAAAAACTTACAATATTTAGAGTTAAACTTTACTCGTTACAATGAATTAACAACAGCGGGCGATCATATTGAAGCGGATGATATGTTAGATACAATAGAAGCAGACTTAGGTAGCTTAGAAGACATTCTTGAGAAACTACCTTCAATGTATAACAAGATTAAGAAAGATTACGAAGATGCTTTAGAAGATATTCTTGATGGACACCAAAAAATGCTTGAAAGTCACTTTAACTTCGAAGGCGTGGACGTTCCTGAGAAAGCAGAAGAAATTCAAGAAAAACTGAACGAAGCGAAAAATCACATTAAAAATGCCGACTTAGTTGACGCGCAAACATTAATGGATAAAGCAGACCGTGAAATTAATTCATTATATGACTTTATGGAAGCTGAAATTGAAGCGAAGAATTATGTGAATACACATATTAATCAATTGCGCACGCGTTTCGAAGAAGTAAGAGAAAATAATCGTTATGCAGGGATTGAAGTAGACCGCATCGCGCAAAGTTATATCTTACACGAGAACGAAGTTGATCAAATCGGTGAACTAACTGAACAAATTAACGCAGAGTATGGACGATTTACTGACACTGCCGGAACGATTGAATCCGATGGTGCAGTCTTTACTCAAGTTGCAGAACAATTAAGTCGTATTGAAAAGAATTTAAATGAATACGATAGCAAGCAACAAAAAATCGTTAAAGATTTAGGACAACTTAATGCACGCGAGCGTGAAGCGAAAACAAACTTAGATTCATATGAACTTGATTTACGTAACATGAAGCGACGCTTAGAGAAGCAACATTTACCAGGTTTAAGTTCTAATTACTATGAGATATTCTACAAAGTGACAGACGAGATTGAATATTTATCTAAACAACTAAATCGTGTTCGCATTGATATGGTTGAAATTGAAGGCTTAGAGAAACAATTAGCTGAAAACTTAAATAAATTAGATGAATTAACTGAGTCTACTGTCGATAGTGCAACACTAACTGAATATATGATTCAACATAGTAACCGATTCCGCTTTGACTATCCTGAGATGGATCAAGCCATTCATGAAGCAGAATACTTATTCTATGATGAATTCCGCTACGACGAAGCTTTAAATGTCATTGAAAAAGCTTTATACCGTGTTGACCGTGAAGGTCCGACTCAAGTTAGACGTATGTATCAACAAGAAAAACAAAATCGCGTATTCTAAACAATACAATAACCTTTGAATTTTGACTTTTAGTCGATTCAAAGGTTATTTTTTTATGTTTAGGAAATATTATATATACACTGACATCTAATCAAAGCTATGTTATAATGTTTGATGCTGTTTTTAGAATAATTTTATAGATAAGAAAAATTGTAGAAGGAGAAATGCCATGTATTATTTCGATAATAGTGCAACAACAAAGCCGACACCTGAGATTCTGAATATATATCAGAAAGTGTCATTAAATTACTTTGGAAATCCCTCAAGTGCACATAAACTTGGAGAAGAAGCTAAAGCATTAATGACATCCGCACGCAAACAAATTGCTGCGATATTAGGCTTTGAAAGCAATGAGATTTACTTTGCTTCAAGTGGGACTGAAGTGAATAACTGGGTCATGCAACCGATCTTAAAAGCAATTAAACAAATTCATCCCAATAGAAATAAAGTATTAATCTCTTCGATTGAGCATCCAGCTACAATGAAACAAATTCCACTATTAGAATCATTGGGTTACCAAGTGGAGCTGATAAACGTTGATGGCAACGGACAGATTGACTTGGCTCACTTTGAATCTTTACTAGATAATGAAGTTCTACTAGTGTCAGTCATGGGCGTAAACAATGAAGTTGGAGCGATTCAACCTGTTAAAGAAATCGCAACTTTATTGCAGAAATTCCCACAAGTGATTTGGCATATGGACGGCGTTCAGACCATCACTTCGCAAATCGCATTGCTGCGTGAGCCACGCATTGACATGATTACTTTATCAAGTCATAAATTCCATTCAGTACGCGGAGTAGGTATACTAGCCCAACGTCAACGCGTTCCTAATATGCCTTTACTTCATGGTGGTGGGCAAGAGACTGGTCGACGCAGTAGTACTGAGAATTTAGCGGGAATCGTTGCGACAAGTCGAGCGCTAAGAAAAATGAATGAAACCCAAGCGGATACAAAAGAAAGATTAGAAACTTACCGCGGTAGAATCATTGAAACTTTAAAAAATCTTGATTGGCAAGTATTTGCTGAGACAACAAGTAGTGAACATATTGTTTGTGCAGCTTTAGCACCCGTTCCGGGCGAAGTGTTATTACATGCCTTAGAAGCACATGATGTTTTTGTATCAACGACAAGTGCATGTGCAAGTCGCTCACATCAAGAACACGCGACGTTAAAAGCCATGAATATACCTGATGAGATTAGTAAATCAGCGATCAGACTGAGTATGGCACATACAACAACAGATAAAGACGTTGATTATTTACTTACAACCTTAGAACAAGTAACCGAACAATTTAAGAATTACGCCTAAAGGGGAGTTATAATGGAAGAAAAACAAATTAAAATTCATTACGGAGAATTATCGACAAAAGGTAAAAACCGTAAAATGTTCCAACAGAAGATGGCGGAACAAATTAGACATAAGACAAAATATATTGAACGTATTAAAATTTATCCAAACCGTGATTTTATGTTTATTAAATGGGAACAAGCAAGTTACGAAGAGCTCATTGAAGTATTAAAAGATATCCCAGGTATTTCACGTTTTGAACCAGTTTATCCTGTAGCAAAAGACATGGATGCTATTAAAAAAAGAGCATTAGAATTATTCAGTGAGTTAAATATTCAAGACGGTGAATCTTTTAAAGTCGTTGCTAAACGTTCTGATAAGGAATTTGAACTAGATACTTACGAAATTCAACGTGAAGTTGGAGATGTTATTGGGGAAGTTTATCAAAACCTAGCTGTTAAGATGACAAGACCGACATATAAACTGACAGTCAGTATTCATCTGAAAGATGAAGCATACTTAAGTTTATTATCATACCAAGGACTCCAAGGGATGCCTTATGGATCAAGTGGGCGTGGGATGTTAATGTTATCAGGTGGTTTTGACTCACCTATCGCAGGTTACTTAATGATGCGTCGAGGAATGGAGATTGAAGCCGTTCACTTTAGTAGCCCACCATATACAAGTCCCCAAGCTCTAGAAAAAGCGAAAAAATTAACCGCTAAATTAGCACACTTTGGAATGCCAATTAAGTTCCACAACGTCCCATTTGCTAAAATCCAAGAAGAAATCAAAGCGCATGTACCGGACAGCGAATCCATGACTGTAATGAGACGCTTTATGTTGCGAATCATGGATCAACTCATTGAACAAAATAATGCGGACGCAATTGTTAACGGGGAATCTTTAGGACAAGTCGCTTCTCAAACAATTAAGAGTATGCGTGTCATCAATGAAGTGACATCAACCCCGATCTTCAGACCATTAATTGCGACAGATAAAAACGAAATCATCGCCTTAGCTGAGAAGATCGATACCTTTGATATTTCAAATGAACCTTATGAAGATTGCTGTACAGTATTTGCACCAACAGCGCCTCATACGAAACCAAAACAAGAAAAAATTGAAGACTATGAACTTGCTCTAGATGTCGAAGCCTTAGTAAAAGATGCCGTTGAGAATACACACATCGAAAAAATCGATGAAGATTATATAAAAAACCAAGAAGCTGATTTTGCAAACTTACTGTAATAGGCAATCAGAATCTTTGAAGTATTCACTTGCAAGCGATATAATAACTATAGTATTAAAATATGAAAGGGAGTTATATCATGCAAGTAACATTTAAAGGCGATCCAATCGAAGTTAAGGGTACTCAACCTTCAGTAGGGGACAAAGCACCTAACGCAACAGTTACTAACAACAAAGGTGACAAAGTAGAATTAGCAGATGTCATTAAAGGCAATGTAACAATTCTAAGTGTTGTACCTGATGTATTAACTCGTACATGTGAATTACAAACTAAGAACTTTGCTGAAAAGACTGCAGATAAAGGTTATAAATACATTACACTTGGTCGTAATACTGTAGACGAATTCAATGAGTGGAACAAAGAAAACAATCTAAATGTTGATACTTATACAGATGCTGACGGAGAATTCGGTAAAGCATATGGTTTAGATATTGAATTAGGTGGAGACGTTCGTACAACGCGTTCTGTATTTGTTGTAGATAAAGATGGAGTCATCCAATACAAACAAATCGTCGACGAGGTTGCTGACGAACCTGATTATGACTCAGCTTTAGAAGCTGCAGATAAACTATAATATAAGTTATATCCCAAAATACAATGACTAATTAACCGCCCAAATATTATTTTGGGCGGTTATTTTTGCTTTTAGCTATATTTTTGGCATGTAGAAGTAATATTAGACAAACATTTAGAAGGAATAAAATAAAATTATAATAAATCTAAAGCCTTTTTGTAGAAAATGTACTATTATATGTTAAAGGGGTGATTAGGAATGAATAATAAATATTATGCACTTTTAAAGGAGAAATTTCCGACTAAGGAAAGTGTACTAACAGAAATTATTAATTTAGAAGCAATTATGCAATTACCTAAAGGGACTGAGCACTTTGTGAGTGACTTGCACGGTGAGTATGTCGCTTTTAACCACGTTATGCGTAACGGTTCAGGGAGTATTAAGGAAAAGGTAGCAAGCTGCTTTAAAGACCGTGATAATATCGATATTGACGATTTAAGCGTATTAATCTATTATCCAACAGGCAAGATAACATTGGAAGAGAATCGTTTAAATAGCGAAGAGATTATTCATTGGTATCGTAAACAAATTCATTTATTAATTGAAGTAACTTTATTCTCAAGTACAAAATATACTCGTTCGAAAGTGAGAAAGACGTTAGACTCACAGTACCGTTATATTATTGATGAATTACTTTCAGAATCGAATCCAGTTTCAAATAAAGAAGATTACTTTGATACAATTATTGATAAAGTCATTGAATTAGGACAAGCGAAACCATTAATCCGTTCTTTATGTATTGCGATCCAACATTTAGTCGTTGATCATTTACACGTTGTTGGAGACATTTATGATCGAGGACCCGCACCAGATAAGATTATTGACCGTTTAATGGCCGTGCCAAGTATTGATATCCAATGGGGGAACCATGATATTATTTGGATGGCAGCGATGGCAGGTTCACTTGTTTCAATTATGAATGTGATTCGTATCTCATCTCGTTACAATAATTTAGATGTCATTGAAGAGTCATATGGAATTAACATTAGACCATTAATTGAGTATGCAGATAAATACTATGAGCCTATCGATAAATTCAATCCTAGACTGAGCGATATCAATGAAGTTTCTGAATTAGAATATCGAATTTTAAATATTATCCAACAAGCAACAAGTATTCTTCAATTGAAACTAGAGGGACAACTGTATACTAGACGTCCTGATTTTATGATGGAAAATCGTGACATGTTGAGTGTCATTAATCCAGAAAAAGAGACTATTACAATTGACGGAAAAGAGTATGCATTAAATAATTTTCATGCACCCACTGTGAATTGGGATAATCCTAATGAATTAACAGAAGAGGAAGAAATCTTACTTGAAAAGCTAAAAGATTCATTTATAGGTAGTGAAAAACTTAGACGGCATATTAACTTCTTATTGGATAATGGAGGAATGTATTTAGTTTACAATAACAACCTACTTATTCATGGTGGAATTCCAATGCATGAAAATGGCGACTTTAAATCATTACGTATTGATAATATGTCTTATGCTGGAAAAGAGTTACTCGATTTCTTTGAAACTCATGTCTACAAAGCTTTCATTAATAGAGAAGTTTCAGATGATTTCTCAACGGATATTATGTGGTATTTATGGTGCGGAGATTCGTCTTCCCTATTTGGAAAAGGTGCGATGAAGACATTTGAACGTTATTACGTCGAAGATAAGGAAACGCATAAAGAACCTAAGAACCCGTACTACCAATTAAGAAATAATGAGATTAATTGTTTAGATATTTTACATGAATTTGGGCTGGATAAGACAGCACATATTATTAATGGTCATACACCCGTCAAAGCAAAAGACGGCGAGAGCCCAATTAAAGGAAATGGTCGCTTGATTGTAATTGATGGAGGTTTCTCAAAACCTTATCATTCACAAACTGGTATTGCCGGTTACACTTTATTATCAAACAGTTGGGGTATGCAGTTAGTAGCTCACCAGCCATTTGATTCAATCGATGATGCGGTGATGAATAAGAAAGATATCGTATCAGTTAAACGTTTGGTTGATCGTGTAGAAGACCGAACAAGAGTTAAAGAGACAACCGTTGGCGAAAGACTTCAAAAAGAGATTGCTGATTTAGAGGAACTCTTTAAAAATTACGAGCGTTATTAATTAGAACTCTTTATTTTGGTTCTTGAATTTTTGGTGTTGGTGAGAGAAATCTCACTGACACCTTTTTTTGTATGTACACAAAAAGCCAGTGAATTCCTATATAATAAAGTTACCACACATTACTAAAAGGAGAATTCACTTGGC
>NZ_JBGQQZ010000071.1:0-12332 GCF_045528575.1 Ruoffia sp. FAM 24228 | reverse complement strand
TTAGTTCCACTAAGCGAATTGGTAGAGTCTGCTTACGCAAGGTATTGAACCGCCGTGTACGGAACCGTACGCACGGTGGTGTGAGAGGTCGACTAGTCAAATAATGGCTAGTCTCCTACTCGATTTCCAATCAATTCATATAGAATAGCGGTTATGGTGGAAATTTGATATAATCAAGTGTCGAAAAGATTTTATAATAAGGAGTTAATTATGATAAATGGGATTTTAGCGGTTTGGAAACCTAGAGGCATGACAAGTCATGATGTGGTGTTTAAATTGCGAAAAATGTTAAAAATGAAAAAAATTGGACATACTGGAACGCTCGATCCAGAAGTAGATGGCGTTCTAGTAGTTTGTTTAGGAAAAGGAACTCGCTTAGTTGAATTGCTGATGGACTCACCTAAAGTATATTACGGAGAGATTACCCTTGGTATGTCAACAGAAACCGAAGATGCCCACGGTGAAGTTGTTGACCATAAAGCGGTTGTACAGCCTGTTTCAATTGAAGAAATCGATAAAGCAATGTCAACATTTGAAGGTGTCATTGAACAAATACCACCGATGTATTCAGCAGTGAAAGTGAATGGTCGAAGATTATATGAGTATGCTCGAGAAGGCTTAGAGGTGGAACGCCCAATCCGAAATACGATCATCCATTCGTTTGAACGCGATGGTCAACCCGTGTATAATCAAGAAAGTGGTACTCAATCATGGAAATTCAAAGTAGATTGCGGCAAAGGAACTTACGTTAGAACTTTAGCTGTCGATTTAGGGAAGAAGTTGGGATATCCTGCACATATGTCGAAATTAACAAGATTAGAAACAAGTGGTTTTTCAGATTTTGAGAGCTATACACTTGAAGAAATACAAACGTTAATAGATAATGAAGAAATCAATGATAAAGTGGCTACAATTGAGACAGCATTGAAGCATGTTCCCAAAACTGATTTAGACGATGAATTATATGACAAGGTAAAAAATGGACAAGTACTCTTGAAAAGCGATTTTGAGCAGGATTTTCAAGAGCCAATCGCTTTCTATTATAATGATAAAATTATCGCGCTTTATCGTCAGCATCCAGAAAAAGAACTATATATAAAACCATACAAAATGTTCGTTTAAATGAAAGGAGATTCTAAATGAAGATAGTACACTTAAGTCATCCTTACGATTCAAAAGAAATATCAAATGAACCTGTAGTCATGACTTTAGGATTTTTTGATGGCGTTCATTTAGGTCATCAAAAAGTAATAAAAAGAGCAAGAGAAGAAGCAGAAAAAAGAGGAATTAAACTAGCTCTAATGACGTTTAATCAACATCCTAGAATAGTTTATGAAGATCTTAATTTAGATTCATTTCATTACTTAACAACGAATAAGCGAAAAGCGGAACTAATGGAAGAATTTGAAGTGGAAATTTTATACATTGTTGAATATACATTCGCTTTTGGTACTCAAACGCCGCAAGAATTCGTTGAAAAGTACTTAGTCGATTTGCATACCGAAGTTGCGGTGGCAGGTTTTGATTATACTTATGGAAAAAAAGACATCGCGAATATGCAAACTTTACCCATTCATGCTGCTGAGCGCTTTGATGTCATTGAAGTTGAGGAATTAGCATCACACTTTTCCAAAGTAGCAACGACTCGAATTAAAGAACTCGTTTACCAAGGCGATATGGAGCAAGCCAACCAGGATTTGGGCTATATTTATGAAATATACGGTACAGTTATTCATGGTGAAAAAGTAGGACGTACATTAGGATATCCAACAGCTAATATCAAAGTCCCACATCCGCAACTGCTTCCTGGAATAGGCGTTTATGCCGTTGAAATTAAGATAGGCGATACTTGGCATCTAGGTAGCGCATCTATTGGTCATAATATTACGTTCTACGATAATCATGATTTAACGTGCGAAGTTTACATTTTAGATTTTAATCAAATGATTTATGGTGATAAAGTCAGAGTTAGATGGCATCATTATTTACGTGGAGAATATAAATTTAATAGTGTCGATGAATTGATCGACCAATTGAAAATTGATGAAGATAACACCCGTCTTTATTTCAAAAATCTAGGTGGTGGTCGAGATGTATAAAACAGTGATCAAAAACCTAGCCCTTGTGTTAATCGGGACATTTATCTTTTCAATCGCCGTTAATTCAATAGTCATTCCAAACCAACTTGGTGAAGGTGGCGTAACGGGTATCACACTCTTATTGTTCTATATATTTGACATTAGTCCTGCATTGAGTAACTTTATAATCAATGCGGTTATTATGTTGATCGGTTGGAGGTTTCTCGAAAAGGAGACAATCTTTTATACGATTGTCGCAATTATATCCATGTCATTATTCTTAGAATTCGTATTCCTACCTAGTTTTATTCCAACGAATTCATTATTAGGACCATTAGCCAGTGGATTTTTAATTGGATTGGGAATCGGAATTGTTATTTTAGGACACGGGACGACAGCAGGCGTTGATATTATTGCCTTAATCATTAATAAATATTTGGGCTTGCAAGTTTCTATTGCTTTGTTGATTCTTGACGTTTTGATTGTCATTCCACTAACAATTGTCATCGGTTTAGAAAAAGGCTTACTGACTTTAATATCATTATATATTACAAGTAAGATTTTAAACTTCGTCATGGAGGGGTATAATCCTAAGAAAGCGATCATGGTTGTATCAAATAAACATGATGAAATTGCTGAAGAAATTATGAAGCGAGTTGACCGTGGGATTACAGTACTAAAAGGTTACGGATATTATTCTAAAGCTGAAAAAGAAGTACTATATGTCGTTATTAATCGAATTCAGTTAATTAAAGTCCAAAGAATCATAAATGAGATTGATTCAAATGCCTTTGTAACAGTGACGGGAATTCAGCAAGTTCTAGGTGAAGGCTTCACGTTTAACCGTGACCAATCACATAATATAGAAGAAAATGAAGTAATCTAGCACTCTTAATATAAGAGTGCTATTTTTTTTGATTAATTTCTGTAAAACCCTTGACAATTATCCTAGGAGGATGTATTATAATAACAGTTAGCACTCAGATAACTTAAGTGCTAATAAGTGGGGTGAGAAAATGTTGACACCAAGGCAACAAGAAGTTCTTAATTTAATCATACAACTTTATAGACAATTTGAAGAACCCATTGGCTCAAAAACTTTACTTCGAGAGAGTTACTTAAAAGTGAGTCCTGCAACAATACGTAATGATATGGTCGTGTTAGAACAGCAAGGCTTGCTAATGAAGCCACATACTTCTAGTGGCCGTATACCATCTATTGATGGTTATCGTTATTATATTGATGGGATTATTCATCAGGAGGACAAAGAATTACCATTTCTTGATGATGACGCTAATTTTGAAGAGTTGACTCAAGCGAAACATTATAGTCCGTTACAATTAACACAACTTTGTGCAGATATATTAGTTTCATTGACTGGTTTTACAGCAGTGGTACTAGGGCAAAATAAAGAATCGCATTATTTCGAAGAATTTAAATTAGTACCAATTGATCGGACGCGTTATATTTCTATCCTTATGACAGATAAGGGGAATATAGAAAGCGAGCAAATTGAATTAAAAGTATCACTTTCAAAAGATGATATTACAAAGTTAGTTGAGATGATAAATGATGAACTCAAAGGGGTTGTACTTGAAGATGCCTATCAAAGAATGAAGTTAGGAATACCTTTATTAACTCAACGTTTAACAGGATATCAATTAGATTTCTCTCCGTTGATTGAAAAATCAATGCACCACATAAAAGGACACCGCTATTACATTAGTGGGAAAAGTAATCTCTTTGATTTAATCGATGGACAAACAAGTAGAGAAGCATTGAAAAATCTCTTTGAACTCATTGATGGTTCAAGGGAAATGCATCATTTACTTGAAGAACAAGAAGAAGGTATTAATATTTTGTTTGGTTATGAGTTTTTAGCTGATAGCTTAGCGAATATTAATCTTCTTACTGGATCGTTTGTCAATGAAAACCAAAAAATAATATTAGGATTACTTGGACCTACAACAATGTCCTATGAAAAAGTAATTGCGTTATTAGAAGTGATGATTAACAAATTATCGATTCAATAATATAAATGAAGGAGGGTGTCAATTGACAGATAACGAAAAAAATAACAATGTTGTTGATGAGTCTGTAGAAATTATCGAACCAGAGACATCAGAAGAGACAACGTCTGATACACCCGAAGTTTCTGAAGAAGAAACTCAAGAGGTATCAGAATTAGATAAATTAAAACAAGAAAACGAAGAACTAGATGACAAGATATTACGCCTACAAGCTGAGATAGCTAATATGCGTCGTATTAATTCAAGAGAAAGATCTGAAGCAGCAAAATTTAGATCGCAAAACTTAGCGTCATCACTCTTAGAAGTTATTGATAACTTAGAAAGAGCTCTACAAACGGAAACGACATCGGAAGATGGCGAAGTACTTAAAAAAGGTGTTGAAATGGTTCATAACCAATTCAAAAATGCGTTTGAAAAAGAAAAAATTGAAACAATTGATCCATTGAATGAAGAATTTGATCCAAGCTTCCACCAAGCAGTAAGTGTCATGCCTGCGGGAGAAGGACAAGAAAGTAATCATGTGATTCAAGTGTTACAAAAAGGATATCGAATTGATAATCGTGTCATTAGACCGGCAATGGTTATCGTATCAGAATAAAATTAAAAGGAGAAATGTAATATGGCTAAAATTATTGGTATTGACTTAGGTACAACAAACTCTGCTGTAGCGGTTCTTGAAGGTGGAGAAGCTAAAATTATTCCAAATCCAGAAGGTAACCGTACAACACCATCTGTTGTAGCTTTAAAAAATGATGAAATTCAAGTAGGGGAAGTTGCTAAACGTCAAGCAGTAACAAACCCAGATACAGTAAGTTCAATTAAACGTCACATGGGTGACAATTATAAAGTAACTATGGGAGATAAAGAATATACTCCTCAAGAAATCTCTGCGATGACATTACAATACATTAAAAGTTATGCAGAAGACTACTTAGGTGAAAAGGTTGATAAAGCAGTTATTACAGTACCTGCATACTTCAACGACTCACAACGTCAAGCAACTAAAGATGCTGGTAAAATCGCTGGTTTAGAAGTTGAACGTATCGTTAACGAGCCAACTGCAGCTGCTTTAGCATATGGATTAGATAAAACTGATAGCGAAGAAAAAATCTTAGTATTCGACTTAGGGGGAGGAACATTCGACGTTTCAATCCTTGAATTAGGAGACGGAGTCTTTGATGTTCTTTCAACTTCAGGTGATAATAGCCTAGGTGGAGATGACTTTGACGACAAAATTATCGAATACTTAGCAGCTGAATTCAAAAAAGAAAACGGCATTGACTTAACTAAAGATAAAATGGCAGCACAACGTCTTAAAGACGCAGCTGAAAAAGCTAAAAAAGATTTATCAGGTGTAACATCTACACAAATTAGCTTACCATTCATCACAGCATCAGATGCTGGTCCGTTACACTTAGAAACTTCTTTAAGTCGCGCTAAATTCGACGAATTAACACACGAATTAGTAGAACGTACTAAAAACCCTGTTCGACAAGCATTAAAAGATGCTGGCGTTGACAAAAACGAAATCGACCAAGTTATCTTAGTTGGTGGATCAACTCGTATTCCAGCAGTAGTTGAAGCAGTACGTAAAGAAACTGGTAAAGAACCTAATAAATCAGTAAACCCTGACGAAGTTGTAGCAATGGGTGCTGCAATTCAAGGTGGAGTTATCTCTGGTGATGTTAAAGATATCGTATTACTTGACGTAACGCCATTATCATTAGGTATCGAAACAATGGGTGGAATTTTCACTAAATTAATCGATCGTAATACAACTATTCCAACAAGTAAATCACAAGTATTCTCTACAGCAGCAGATAACCAACCAGCAGTAGATGTACATGTATTACAAGGTGAGCGTGAAATGGCTCAAGACAACAAAACTTTAGGAAGATTCCAATTAACAGATATTCCTGCAGCACCACGTGGTGTTCCACAAATTGAAGTTTCATTCGATATTGACAAAAACGGTATCGTTAACGTAAGTGCTAAAGACTTAGGAACTCAAAAAGAACAAACAATTACAATCAAATCATCTTCAGGTCTTTCAGATGAAGAAATTGATCAAATGGTTAAAGATGCTGAAGCGAACGCTGAATCAGATAAACAACGTCGTGAAGAAGCAGATTTACGTAATGAAGTAGATCAATTAATCTTTACAACTAACAAAACTTTAGAAGACTTAAAAGATAAAGTATCTGAAGAAGAAGTTAAACAAGCGGAAGCAGCTCGTGATGAGTTACAAGCAGCAATCGATGAGAACGATTTAGAAGCAATGAAAGAAAAACGCGACGCTTTAAACGAAGTTGTTCAAAACTTAACTGTTAAACTTTATGAGCAAGCAGCTGCTGAGCAACAAGCTCAAGCAGATGCTTCTGGTGAAACAGCTGAAGATGACGGTGTCGTAGATGCTGAATTTGAGGAAGTTGACGACGAAGAGTAATTTTTATAAAATGATTACATTATGATGTTAATTTTTAGCCGAGGGCATCAATACCCTTGGCTTTTTATATAAACTGACTTGCTATCATTTTAAGAAGGAGGTAGATTATGGCAGAGAAACGTGATTATTATGAAGTGCTTGGCGTATCTCGTGATGCATCTGATGCAGAGATAAAGAGAGCCTATCGTAAATTATCAAAGAAATATCATCCAGATATTAATAAAGAAGAAGGCGCGGAAGATAAGTTTAA
This sequence comes from Ruoffia sp. FAM 24228, assembly GCF_045528575.1. Lineage (NCBI taxonomy): Bacteria > Bacillati > Bacillota > Bacilli > Lactobacillales > Aerococcaceae > Ruoffia > Ruoffia sp. FAM 24228. The sequence goes on along the minus strand of NZ_JBGQQZ010000071.1, from coordinate 5,528 downwards.
AGAAGTTTCTGAAGCATATGAAGTACTAAGTGATTCGCAAAAACGTGCTGCTTATGATCAGTATGGACATGCGGCTAATGATCCGAACTTTGGTGGCGGATTTGGCGGTGGCTTCGGTGGTGGAAGTTATGGTGGCGCAGGATTTGGCTTTGAAGATATCTTCGAACAATTCTTCGGAGGCTCAGGTGCTTCGCGTCAAAGTCCAAACGCACCAACACGTGGAAGCGACTTACAATACCGTGTGACATTAACTTTTGAAGAAGCAATCTTCGGAAAAGAAACAACAATTAAATACAACCGTAATGAAGAATGTCATACGTGTCATGGTTCAGGTGCTAAACCAGGAACAAGTCCAGTAACATGTTCTAAATGTCATGGATCTGGAGCTGTTCAAGTAGAGCAAAACACACCATTTGGTCGTGTTATGACTCAAAGAGCTTGTGATGTTTGTTCAGGAACTGGCCAAGAAATTAAAGAGAAATGTCAAACGTGTCATGGTGCAGGAATTGAAGCTAAAGAGCATTCAGTTAAAGTAACTGTTCCAGCCGGAGTAGAAACTGACCAACAAATTCGTTTATCAGGACAAGGAGAAGCTGGTCAAAATGGTGGACCTTATGGAGACCTTTACGTAGTCTTTAGAGTACAACCAAGTGAGGAATATGAACGTGACGGAACTGAAATTTATTATGAATTACCAATTTCATTCGTTCAAGCTGCCTTAGGTGATGAAATTACTGTACCGACTGTTCACGGAAAAGTGAAATTAAAAGTACCTGGTGGTACACAAACAGGTACAAGTTTCCGACTTAAAGGTAAGGGTGCACCTAGTCTAAGAGGTAACTTCACGGGAGATCAACACGTTAAAGTGACAGTTAAAACACCTACAAAATTGTCAGAAAAAGAACGCGAATTATTCCAAAGATTAGCTGAAGAATCTGGTCAAGCGGTTCGTGCGAATAATGAAGGTGGATTTTTTGACAAAATGCGCGACATGTTCGATAAGTAATTTAATGTAAGTATTATTAGGAGGCGACTCAGGCTAGTTATTGTGCCTGAATTGTCTCCTTTTTTTTTTACTAATTTTAGATTAATGAATATCTATTACAAGATTTACTTCTCTTTTAAATTGTATTTTTATGATTAGATAATTAATTAAAAAAAGAGAGCTGGAGCCTATCAATATTCAATGTTTTTTGGTATGATTAAGTGTGAGTATTTTTGTAGGTAAGCCATTTGGCTATAAAGGAAGTGAAGGATTTATGAATATAAATGAAATGAGAGAAAGAAAAAAAAGAATAAGAAATTTCTCGATTGTTGCCCATATTGACCACGGTAAATCGACTTTAGCAGACCGTATTTTACAACAGACCCATTCTGTGGCTGACCGTGATATGCAAGCTCAATTATTGGATTCAATGGATCTTGAGCGTGAGCGTGGAATAACAATCAAATTAAATGCGATTGAATTAACATATAAAGCAAAAGATGGCGAAGATTATATCTTCCATTTAATTGATACACCTGGTCACGTCGATTTTACATATGAAGTTTCTCGTTCATTAGCAGCCTGTGAGGGTGCTTTATTAGTTGTCGATGCAGCTCAAGGGATAGAAGCTCAAACATTGGCGAATGTTTACCTAGCCTTAGACAATGATTTAGAAATTTTACCTGTAATTAATAAAATTGATTTACCTGCAGCAGATCCCGAACGTGTTCAACTTGAAATTGAAGATATTATTGGTATTGATGCATCTGAAGCAGTTCACGCAAGTGCAAAATCTGGAATTGGTATTGAAGATATTTTAGAACAAATTGTTGAGAAAGTTCCAGAACCACAAGGTGATGTGGATGCACCGCTTAAAGCATTAATCTTCGATTCGGCCTATGACAGTTACCGTGGTGTTGTTTTAAACATTCGTGTCATGGAAGGTGTATTGCGCCCGGGTGATCGGATGAAATTAATGAGCAACGGGAAAGAATTCGAAGTTGTTGAAGTAGGAATATTCTCACCATCACCAATTCAACGTGATTTCTTAATGGCCGGGGATGTTGGTTATGTCACAGCGAACATCAAAACAATTCAAGATACCCGTGTTGGTGATACCATCACATTAGCTAACAATCCAACGGAAGAAGCATTGCCAGGATACCGTAAATTAAATCCAATGGTTTATGCTGGTTTATATCCAGTTGATTCAAGTGACTATAATGATTTAAGAGAATCGCTTGAAAGATTACAATTAAACGATGCGGCACTGCAATTTGAACCTGAAACGTCTCAAGCGTTAGGTTTTGGTTACAGAACAGGGTTCCTAGGCTTATTACATATGGATGTAATTCAAGAACGTTTAGAACGTGAATTTGGCTTAGATTTGATTATGACTGCACCTTCAGTAATCTATGAAGTGGTCAAAACAGACGGTGAGACAATCATCGTGGATAACCCATCTATGATGCCAGATAACACAGAAGTTGATAAAATCTTAGAACCTTACGTTAAATCAACGATCATGGTACCAAATGATTATGTTGGAGCGGTAATGGATCTTTGTGAACGTAAACGTGGTAACTTCCTAACAATGGATTATCTTGATGAGTATCGTGTTAACGTTGTATACGAAATGCCAATGGCTGAAATCATCTTTGATTTCTTTGATAAATTAAAATCAAATACTAAAGGTTATGCGTCGTTAGAATATGAAGTGATTGGTTACAAACAATCAAACTTAGTGAAGCTTGATATTCTTCTTAATGGAGAAATTATTGATGCCTTTAGTACGATTGTTCACCGTGACTTTGCTTTCAACCGTGGAAAAGAGTTAGCAAGTAAATTGAAGGAAATCATACCTCGTCAGATGTTTGAAATTCCGGTACAAGCGACTATTGGTAATAAGGTTATTGCGCGTACGACAATTAAAGCTTACCGTAAAGATGTAACTGCCAAATTATATGGTGGAGACGTTTCTCGTCGTAAAAAACTATTAGAGAAACAAAAAGAAGGTAAGAAACGTATGAAGTCTGTCGGTAGTGTGGAAATACCACAAGAAGCTTTCATGGCAGTACTTTCTATGGACGAAGATTAATATATTTTTAAAGTAGACTTCCTTAACGGGTTGTCTATTTTTTTGCCCAAATTGCGTGAATAAGGATTAAACTAGCGTTCAATATAAAATGATAATTTAAGAAACTATTATTTTATATTGAATAAACGAATGATTGAGTATAATTAGTATAAGTTCATTGGTTATAAGCAATTGATAACGTTTTTCTATGATATACTAAACTAATTAAAACTACGAATTTAGGAGTGATTATTTGAGTCAATTAACAGATATAGATATCGCAAAGCAATCTGATAAAAAACCAATAAATGAAATTGCCAAAAAATTAGGTATATCCAAGAAAGAGTTTATACCTTATGGACATTATAAAGCCAAAATTGATGTGAATATGAATAAAGAAGAATTTGAAAAAAATAAAGGAAAACTCGTTTTGGTTACAGCTATATCGCCAACACCTGCAGGTGAAGGGAAGACAACTATGTCTGTAGGCTTAGCTGATGGTCTAGCTCAGATCGGTAAGAAATCAGTCCTGGCACTAAGAGAACCTTCCCTAGGACCTGTCTTTGGGATGAAAGGTGGGGCAGCAGGAGGCGGTTACGCGCAGGTAGTTCCGATGGAAGATATTAATCTGCATTTTACAGGTGATTTCCATGCAATTTCTTCAGCACATAACTTAATCTCTGCATTATTAGATAATCATATTCATCATGGAAACTCTTTGAATATTGATACGAGAAAGATTCCTTGGAAACGTGTCGTAGATATGAATGATCGTCAACTCCGTCATATAGTTAATGGATTAAATGGCTCAACTAATGGGGTTCCACGAGAAGATGGCTATGATATAACAGTGGCTTCAGAGATTATGGCCATCTTTTGTTTATCTGAAGATTTAATAGATTTGAAAGAGAGAATCAGCCGAATCATTGTGGCTTATACTCATGATAACCTACCTGTAACTGTCGATGACTTAAAAGGTTCTGGAGCAGTTACGGCGTTATTAGTCGATGCCTTTAAACCAAATTTAGTTCAAACACTAGAGAATACCCCAGCGTTTATTCATGGTGGACCTTTTGCTAATATAGCTCATGGTTGTAATAGTATATTAGCAACAAAACACGCTTTACATTATGGAGATTATGCTGTAACTGAAGCCGGTTTTGGTGCAGATCTTGGTGGCGAGAAATTCATTGATATCAAATGCCGTACAGCGGAGCTTGCACCTGATGCAGTCGTTGTTGTAGCAACTGTTAAGGCTCTGAAAATGCATGGCGGTGTATTAAAACAGCATCTGAATGAGGAAAATGTCATCGCAGTAAAAAAAGGACTAGTGAACTTAAAACATCATATTCAAACAATGAAAGATGTCTTTAATCTAAATACAGTCGTCGGAATTAATCACTTTTTCACCGACACAGATGCAGAAGTTCAAGTTATATTGGATGCTTGCCAAGAATGGGGTATTAAAGCATCTGTAGCGAAAGTCTGGGAACAAGGTGGTAAAGGCGCGACAGACTTAGCTCAATTAGTTGTTGAAGCTTGTGAGAATAAGACAAACATGACATTTGCCTATGACTTAGATACGACTTTAATGGATAAAATCAATCATGTAGTTCAAAAAGTATACGGAGGCAAGGGCGCAACCTACACAAATAAAGCGATGAAACAGTTAAAAAAAATTGAACAAGCTGGATTTGGTAAGCTTCCAGTATGTATGGCTAAAACTCAATATTCACTTTCAGACACAGCATCATTAATTGGCGCACCGACGGATTTTGATATTAAGATCAAAGAACTTCGACTTTCAGCTGGTGCAGGCTTTATCGTTGCAATCACTGGAACGATTATGACTATGCCAGGTTTACCAAAAAAACCGTCTGCAGAAAGTATTGATGTCGATAAGGAAGGGAATATCACTGGCTTATTTTAAGCATATTACATATAATTATTATAGTGTGATCCATTTCTTAAAGATGAGGGGTAAATTTATGAAAAAAGAAACTTTATTTAGCTTAATATTAACTATATTACTTTTTGTTCCTACTAAAGTCCAAGCAATGTCAACTTTACCTAACACAGGTGAGTCTAATAGTTGGATATTTATCTTAATTGCAGCAATTGCAGTTGTTGCTGGGATTTGGTTAGTGGTTTCATCAAGAAAGAAAAAGTAAGCTAAAGATAAGAAAGTTTAAATATTAATGCATGGTCTTTGAATTAATTCAGAGCCATGCTTTTTAATTTTTTAACTTTGAAAAGCCAATTGAATTCAGGTAGAATGGGTTAAGATTTTATGTCAGAGGAGTTATACAATGCTTAAAAAATTTTTCTCGTATTATATTCTTTGATTTGTCAAATTAAGCTAGACAAAACTGCTTCATCTAAGTAACTCAAAAATACTTCCAACGGTGTTCGGTAGTGTAAGGATTTCCGTGGAATCGTGTTCCGTTTGTGTGCAATCGATGACAC
>NZ_JBGQQZ010000070.1:0-12713 GCF_045528575.1 Ruoffia sp. FAM 24228 | reverse complement strand
TAAGATGTGTGTATGGATTCATAGCTTTCTCCTTCTAATAGTTGGTTGGTACATCTATTTTATAGGAAAACTATGGATCTTTTTTTATTTTATTATTGTTGTTGCACTTAAATTGTAAATTCGTCATTCAAAAAAGTATTTTAATTCATTTTTTGTGTAAAATGGCGCCTCGTAATCCTCTTTATGTGTGTTTCTAGGACGAATCACTTTATCCATTGGATTCTCATTACAGTAATTTAAACTAATTGCGAGTTTAAAAATTCTATTAACGCAGCTTACTAACATAGTAGCTTTTGTATATGATGAATACCAATCGTTTATAACATCTTGACATTTTTCGACATCGATCATATTGATAAATATACCCTCAAAGTTTGGTAAAATATGTATGTTTGCAGAACGTAATAAAGTGACATAGGTTACTTCTTTAACCGTTAACTTGTATTGCTTAAACCATAGTCTATAGACATCATCAAACTTAACTTTTTTAGGAGCAAGTTTAACGTGTCTACCATTTTCTTCATATTTTATTTTTTCACGTGCTAAAAATATTTCTGCTTCGTTATATGATCTAAAACTACTTTGTCTAATCCGGTCTTTTTTTCCAGTATATTCATTGATACCTAGGTAATAATCCACTTTATATCTTACTGATCCATTTTTCAGTTTATATTGTTCTATCATGTTTACTTCTCCTATCTAATAGCGTGCCAGCGTGATAGAAGATTTTAAACTCTAAATATTATTATACGTATAAGTAATTGACACAACATCTCCAAGAACAGCTGCGTCAGCGATCGTATAAATTTTACTGTAGCGATTCCCCGCAATAAACAACACATTATCGCCTTCATACTTTATGATACGCACTAATGGTGTAGTTTCTCCATCGGGTAGTATAACGACTAAACTCCCATCTTCAGCATTCGTTTCATTTTTAGCTAGAACGAGTGCATCTTCAATAATATGCGGTCTCATTGCTGTATCCTCCACTTTATAAAATGATAAGTTACTTGTTACGACACTCTTGACCGGAATTTCGATAGATTCTTTACTAATAAATTGCCCGTTAACTACTTTATCTATAAGTGGTACAGCAATTACATCGAGTATCTTTGAATCTGACCAACCTAGCAGGTAGGCAGGAGACACTTCAAGTACATTAGCTAAGTCATGCACCACATCAATTGGTACTTGGCCTGCCTCATATCTGAAAACACTACTACGACCTTTCCCTATTAAAGTAGCTAACTCTGATAGCGATAAGCCTTTTTCTTCCCTAGCCATTTTTATTCGATTCACTTGTTCCAATTATTCACCTCCTATTTGTTAATCTATTAATCATTATAATGAACTCTCTCACATTTAGCAACATATAAGTGATGAATCGTTCCACAAAATGAAAAAATCGCTTGATTCATTTATAGAAATTATGTAAATTATGAATAGATTATTAATTCAATTAATCAATAATCTTAATTCATGCATATTTTAGGAGGATTCATGGAAATTATTAACAAGAACTTATTGAAAGCAAAAATTGCGGAGTGTGGTTTAAATAATGGTGTGTTAGCTCAACTGATAGGCGTTAATCGCGGAACGATAAGCAATATTTTGAACGGTAAAACGAAACCCAGTTATGACGTCATTAATGGCATGATTTTCACTCTAAATCTCACCTCAGAGGATTGTTTTAAAATATTTTTTTCAGTTAATACAATTGGTTTTGAGTACGACAACAAAACGGCGGAAGCTTGCTAATGGAGACAATGACGACCGAAAAAGCATTTGAGTATATAGCAAACAGCATGTTTGAAAGACACTCGGTGAATATCTTTAACTACATTCAGAAAATAGAGTCGCGGATTGAAGAGCTAGAAAGGGAGAAGAGGAAGGCCTACCTTAGACAGAAGGATGTGTGTGCTGAATTCGGCATAGGACACGCAACACTAAAGAATTGGGTAGCTTGTGGACTGGAAGAGATATGGATAGAAAGCAGAGTCTACTATGACAGAAAAGATATAGAACGTTATATGAATCAGCATAAAATATAAGAAACGTGCCAGCGTGAAAGGAATTAAAGATATCATATGAATCAATTAATGTTATCTAGCAATCTGAATGTCATTGAGTCTGAAATCAAAATGTTTAAAGAATCGATGGGTAGATCTATTTGGGAGATTGGACGTCGTTTAAACCATGTAAAAGAACAAGACCTTATGCATGGTGAATTCATTGATTGGTTGAATACAGTAGGGATAGAGCGGAGAAAAGCCAGTCGGATGATGCGAATAGCCAAGGAGCTACCAGAAAATGAGACAACGTTGTCCCATTTAGGACTCAGTGCCCTTGATCTTATCGCATCATTACCAGAAGAAAGCAGACATACTCCTGCAATGACGAGTAGTGGTGCTATAAAACCACCAATAGATATGACAGTAAGAGAACTTAAAGAGATGAAAAGTAGCATTAATACGGAAAGTGAGCCTGTTAAATCCACTCAAGAAGTAATACAGCCACCTAGACAAAGAGAACAAGACAGACTGCATATAGAGACACTAGAGTATGAGCTCGAGTCAATGAAGATGAGATTTGCTCAAGTGAATCAACAATATGAAGATGTTCTACAACGTGAGGAAGAGTCTAAAGAAAAAGCGGATCAACTTGATACTTTGAAAAGAGAACTTAATCAAAATAAAACTGAACTTGGAAAAATTGAATCACAAATTGCGAGTACACTTGATTTGCATGACTTAAAACGAACTGTAGACACATTACTCATAACAATATCACCTATGAAGTACCATTCAACATTTAAAGCAAGTAGCAATAATATGGATTTACATCAGAAGTTTGAAGAGATAGTTACCTCAGTTAGTCAGTGGTGTGAGGATATGTACGGGTTATTACATAAATCAAACATTATAGAAGCAGATTTTGAAGAATACGATTACTAGGAGGACCTTATTATGAATAATGAGATGGTAGCAACAAATCAATTTCCGAAGTCTTTCAGTCAAATGATGGAGCATTATAGTGAGACCTTACAATTAATTAAATCGCAAACAACTCAAATAAAACAAATTGATGATCGATTAGATTATATAGAGAATAAACAACCCATTAATCCGGTTATCGCAAGCTTTTTACAACAGCAACGTAAACAGATTGTTATTGAGCTTTTAGGCGGTAAAAGCTCACCAGCTTATAAAAATCGTAAGATAAGTGGGGCAGTATATAGAGAAGCTGCTAGTGCGTTTAAAAAGCATTTTAAAATACCAAGATACGACCTGTTAAAACGTGAAGACCAAGAAAGTGCATTAAACTTTTGGACTGGATGGCTTCCGTCTGAGAGCTTACGAAAACAAATCCTTGAAGCAAATAAAGTGAAGTAGGAGGAATGGACATTAATGGCGCCCCCAAAAAGAGTGATACCAATTTCATTTTGGACTGACCCATATACAGTAGAAAACTATTCAGTTGAAGATAAGTATTTCATCTTATATCTTATGACGAATCCGGCAACGACCCAGGTAGGAATTTATCGCTTATCAAAAAAAGTCATGAGCTTTGAAACCGGCTATACTACTGACGTAATTAACGTGCTTTTAGACCGATTCGAAAACAAATACAATCTAATTATCTATAGTTCTGAAACACAAGAGATAACACTACTTAAATCATTAACTTACAGCATTATGAAGGGCGGGGATCCAGTTGCACAGTTATTAAAAAGTGAGCTGTCAATGGTCCTTAACCCAGACTTGATACTTCAAACTTATATGAGTTTGCAAAGCTTTTTTGAAACGTCTGTAAGAGTATTCGACCAAACAATTAAAAGACTCTTTGAGTTAGAGCTACAGAAAAGGAATATTCCATTTTCTATGACTTTTACGAGTAATGAGAATGAGAACCAAAATAATAACTACAACCAAAATAATAATGATAATGATAATAATAACCATAATCATATTCGTGGCTATGAATCGCCCCCCGAATCGATAGGCGAATCAGAGACATCATCAAATTATATTAATAAAGGTATTATTTACTATGAGCACCACTTTGGTAAACCAACACTAGAAGTTATAGAGCAAATAGAGTACTGGACTGAATTACTTTCAGTGGAAAAGGTTGTAGGTGCACTTGCACTATCTAAAACAGCAACTTATCCTCTGAAGTATGCATCAAAGATACTTTCAAATTGGCATAAAGATAAAGAAGGGAAATCAGCATAGTGAAATATTTTGCAGCGTATGATCAAATTAACAAGGTAAAGATTGGAAACTTATATAATTCTATCGATGAAGTATTAGAAGCAGCAACGATTACGATTCTTGAATTTTTTGATGATAAATCAAATAAAACAAAAGAGGTTTTTGGTGCCGATGCAGAGTCATATTTTAATAGTCGCATCGGTGATATGTATCGCTTTAGTATTTATCAGATTGATGAAAATGATGCGATTAGCTATATTCGCACAACTGATTTGTGGCAAATAGCAAGATTATCACGAGAATCATATATCATAAAGGGTGTGTTGAGTATTAGTCATGACACAATTAACACAGAGTTTATTGAAGCAACAACGGTGTCTGAATATTATTTACGCATCGTATCAAATTTAGAGAATTTACAAAGAGTAGTATGTACGAAGCGTGCAACAATGCTGATTGTAGATACATATATATCCATTATACGAATTAAAGATATTCTAAATATTAAAGATGACGTTTTAGAATATCAATACTATCCGGATTTAGATACATTTGAGCAATTAGGACTGATCGCAAGAGGAATGTTATCTGGTTATGACATATCATTTTCACTAAACCTGCTTATTTATTATATTTGGGGGCTAACGGAGATCAACTTTGATACTGATTTTGTTAAATGTATATCAGAGGGAGTTAAGGATAGAGCTGAGTTCTATAAACAAGCTATCTAAAGACGATTAGTCTAGTACTGTAATAAAGCTTCACCACCAAGCGAATAGCGAACGATTGGTTCGATTGAGTCCAGCTGGAGCCCGCGAGGGCGGGAAGCGGTCACGAAAGCGAAACAAGAAGAGAGCTGTTCGCTTGGTGGTGATATTTCTATGCTTAAAGCTTGTTCATAAATTATGCTTCATCATCTAAAACTTCAAATTCAGATGGATATTCAAAGTTTGTTTTTAGAATCATTTCAGAGAACTTTATCATTTTCTCAGCCTCTTCTTTTGTAGCTATTTCTATCTCATGTGTGGAACTATTACCTTGAATTCTAATCGAATCAACCCATACTCTGCTTCTTGCGGTAATATAATTTTCTTCTTCAAGATAGTTTACGTATTCTATAAATCGTTTATTGCTTTCAGCACCAAGTTCTACAGCAATATGCATTAATAATTTTCTACATAATAAAACCACTCCAGTATAGGCTCTAGCTGAAAATGAATCTCGTGCTTCTGTGTATACTTTGTTTAGCATTTCTGGAAGATTCTTAACATCTTCACCATATCTTAAACCTGGAATTTGACCTTCTTCAATTAGAAAAGTAGGTAAGTTGCAATAACTACAAATATAAACACCATAATTTTCAATCTGCTTATCAGTATTGGTAGTACTAAACATTTTCAAACCACGTTCTGATGAAGTATGTCTACCGCAATGACCGCAATGAAAAGCATTAATTGCTGGATAAGAATCACCTTTCCAGTAAAAATGTTTTTTTAACTCATGAACAGAGCTATTTAAATCAAAATTTGTCATTTAAGTCCCCTCCTTGAAAATCAATATATCAAAGTTTAATAGAACAAGCGAGAGAATTGTAAGCGATTAAATATCTATGATGTGTTCTTTATTCACATCCACATCAGAAAATTGCTCTCTCCTTGTTTCGTACTCGTTGCCGCTTCCCGCCCTCGCGGGCTCCAGCCGGACTCGTCCGAACCAATCCGTTCACAATTTTCTGATGTGGATTTTAAAAGACTTATCCTCAGGATGAGCAAAAAAACATAAATTTAAAAGTAACCGTATTTAGGCTAAAAAGATGCCTATTTACGGTTATTTTATTTGCCAATAATTAGGTCGATTAACCAAGTTGACGAGCCGATTGGTCTGGTAAATTGCCAGTAGAAAGATAATATTAATAGTATAAAGACATAAGTTAATTTGACTCACAAATCCTATTCAGATGCATTTTATAGGTGATTTGAAACCTCATTATTAGAGTCAGTCAATCTAAATCCCCAGAAAAGCCATGGGGTGACAATAAATAGAAAATTTTCGTTATTAATAGTGAAGCGCTTTAAATATTAAGTAAAGGAGGGATAGCATGAAAGAGTTCTTATCTGCAAGCTTAAAACTTCAAGCGATTAATCCAGTTACTGAAGAAAAAACAACAGTGACGTTAAGAGATTTAACACAGGATGCACCAGCAGCTGAAGTTCAATCAGTTCGTAATGCACTTCAAAGTGTTATGCAAGAGCCAATTGCACAAACAACAGCGGTTGAAACTTACTTCTATAGTTAAGCCATTTAGCATATTAAGTTAGAAAGGAGGGATAGTCATGGAAGAAACTTTAAATCTAGAATTACTATTTAAAGATGAAGGTGGAGCTTCAAAGAAAATTTCAATTAAAAATCCAAAAGAAGGATTATCTAGTCAAGAAGTTCAATCTGCACTTGATACTATTGCGGGAGCGGAAATTTTCGTTGGAGTAAACGGAGATTCATATGCAGTAGGTACTGCAGCACGTTATGTACGTCGTGCAGTTGAAGAAATCTATGTTGCTTAGTATTAAACCATATTGGCCTCGCTTAATGCGGGGCTTATTTTTTTAGAAAGGAGGGCTTATATGTCTTTAATTGAGTTAGGTAGTTTAGCGGGAGCGATGGTTGCTGTTATTACATTAACAACAAAGATTATTAGTTTAATAACGTCTATTCAAAATCTTATTACTCGCCTAGATGTGATGCAACGAGATTTAGAGTACAACACGTTAAAAATTCGTGAAGTAACTAAGCAAGTGAATTCACATGAATCAAAATTTTTTGTAGTTGAATCAAAATTGAATGATATCCAAAGAACTTTAAAGGAGAACCTAAATGATATCTTTAAATAATAGAGTATATGACTCACTGAAGTGGTTTGTTTTAATCGTTTTACCGGCAGTTTCTGTTCTGATCCAAGGATTAGGCGACTTATATGGTTACTCAAGTTCTGATGTAGTTGTATCTACAGTTAATTTATTCACTGTATTTATTGGAACTATTTTACAGATTTCATCAAAAAATTATTATGATGGAGGTACAAATAATGGTAACAGCACAATCAGTTATAGCTAAGGCACGTGAGTATCTAGGAGTTCAAGAAGGCACACAAGCACACCACCGCATCATAGATGCTTATAATCAAGTTAAGCCTGTACCCGTTGGTTATCTAGTAAAATATAGTGATGATTGGTGTGACACGTTTATAAGCTTTATTGCTGATAGAGCAGGAGCAAGTCAATTGATTGGTCGTGAGTGTGGGGTGCAGAGGCATATTGCTATTTTCAATGAACTAGGGATTTGGATTGGAAAGAAGTTTCCTAAAATGGGCGATGTTGTCACATTTGACTGGGATTCTAATGGATGGGCGGACCATATTGGCTTTGTTGAGAAAGTAGAGAATAATCGCATCACAACGATTGAAGGGAATAGTAATGGACGAGTAGAGCGCAATACTTTCGCATGGAATGATAAGCGGATAAAAGGGTATGCACGTCCGAAGTACAAGATTATAGGTGAATTAAAGAAAACTATTGATGAAGTAGCAAAAGAAGTGATAGCTGGAAAATGGAGTACCGGACAAGCTAGAATCAGTGCATTGCTAGAAGCAGGTTATGATGCGAATGCTGTTCAGTCTAAGGTAAATGAGTTGCTAATACCGACTGTAGACAAGCCTATTAACTCAAGTGAAGTGATTTCTCTATCATACAATGGAGCTATTTTATCTAAAAAGTATGTAGAGAAGATCCTGTCTTTAGCCAATGAATATAAAATATTACCTAGTCTTTTAATTGTCATGTTACATTTTGAAGGGTTATGGGGCAATTCCAATGTAGCAAAGATTGATAATAATTGGGGTGGAATGACTTGGTCTACGTCATATGTAGGTAATCCTAAAGTAAATAAGACTAAAGGCAGTAAAAGACCAAGTAATGAGGGTGGAAATTATATCCATTACTCTACCGTAGAGGATTTTCTTGAAGACTGGGTGTATTTACTCCGTCCAAATGGAATCTATAAAGTAAGTGGTATAGGCAATTTTAAAGAAGCTGTAAAAGGACTATTTAAAATTGGTGGTGCGAAGTATGATTATGCTGCATTAGGGTATACAGATTACTTAAGTCGGATGGAAGCCCGTAAAGATGCGATTGAAAAGCAGAATCCTAGTGTCTTAGGTAAGTTAGATAATTTGTTTAACGGTGGAGGTACTCATAAGGAAGCATCTAGAAAGTATAAGATTGCTCCATCTGCGACCAAATGGTTAACAGGCGAAGCTATCGCATCATTTGCGAAAGATTTAGAGTTTGAACTGATTGAAGAAAAAGAAGTTGTAAATCAAGCATATCTACTCGGGAACGACGGTGTTCCAATTGGTTGGTTACTTGATGAGGATGTAGTATAAGCCTGTTAAATGTATGAATTTTTGGTAAATAAGCTATCTTAATTATTAAGCAAATCACGCAACTCATTAGCGTAGCGAATGGTTCATTCGAGTCCGGCTGGAGCCCGTAAGGGCGGGAAGCGGTCACGAGAATGAAACACCGAGCGGAGCTAATGAGTTGCGTGATTTTTATATTGCATACTGATAATTCTGTTTACTTTTTATTTAATGATAGTGCATGACGTAAGTACTCATAAGTTCTAACTTGTTGGTTATCAGATTGCATACTTACTTTGAATATAAAGAAGTGATCGCGATTGTCCTTCGAATAGGGAAATGGTAAGCGGAAGTAATTAACTTGAGCTTCGCTCATAGTAAGTAGTATGTTTTCTGTTAAAAATGGTAAAGGGATGACCATATTTGAATACTTGTTAAAATCAGTTTTAAATCGGTTGTAGTTGTCACTAAAGTAATCAAACTGCACGCTGCTTCTATTTAATTTTGTAAAGTCCATAAAATACCTCCTTAATGAAGCAATGTTCGTTAATTATAAGAACAAATGTTCGCATCGTCAAGGAGGTTTTTCCATTGAATGTTCTGCGAACAATCAATCTTGGATTAGCGAAGTGAAATTGATATGTAATATCGACACACGCAAAAAGCGCGTGAGTCACCTAACTATGGTAATAAAAAAATACCGAATTAATCGGATAACCGACAAATTCGATACAAGGTTGGTATGTGAGAAATTATACTTTATAACAATGAAATTTCAGAAATACATGATAAATTACAAAAACAAGATATTACACCTAAAAGAGCAGACGAAATGAAAGCCGAGCTTAAAGCGAAAATAACCGAAAAACGAGATTCTGCTACCGATTCTATTGAAAAAATGCTGAATCAAGTTAGAGAATCAGAATTAAAGCGTATTGAGGGCAACCGCCAAACAGTCACTCAAGAAGTAATGAATGAATTGAGTTTACTAAGTCAAATTGATGTGGATCACGATGAATTATTAGAGTATGCAGAAAAACATTTGAATAGTCCGCTAGTGTTAAGACGTATTGCTGATATTGCAAAGCAAAAAGAGATTCCCTTTGCTTTACCAGATAGCGAAGAAGTTAAACTTGAAAAAATATTAAATCGTATTAATGGTGACGTTAATTATGTTACCGAGCTAATCAACGGTGGAGATTTAAAACTAGCCAAAGGCAAATTAGCGTTTTTAAACGATGGTACAGTTGAAACGTATGATAGTATGCTTATTGATTATAGCGGCAGTAGTAATCTATTAAAAGATCACACTGTTGTTCAAGAAGCAAAGAAGCTTACTGAATCGAATAATAACGAAGTACCCGTTAATGAAAATAACATTCCTAATGCTGACGCAGTTGTTGCTAAAATGCGCCTAGCTTTTGCATTCTTCATATTTTCATCTCCTAACTATTAATGTTAAGATTAGGATAAAGTATATCGAAATATAATTCAAATATTATGCAATATATTGCTAAGGGAGATGTTAGTATGCGAAAAAAAGAAATATTAAATCTAATTTACATTGGGGTTTTAACTGTATTCATAAAGTATATACTAGATGTGTTTTTTCAAGTTTTATTTGATAGAAGTTTAGCAGATATCGTTAAAGAGTTTGTTCAAAATATATTGAATAAATAGAGTAATAACTAAAAACTATTAGTAACAAAATTACACGATGAATTGGTCTCTGGTTAGAGTATTATACTAGTGAATCACACTACTATATCTGGAATTCCGCTTTACGTTCTCCTCTAGAAACTTCGTCTTTATATTGCTTTCTAATACGTTTTAACGTTGCTACGCTTATACCTGTGATTGTAGCTGACTCTGCGATACTATTGGTTTGCATTATATCAATTGCTTTTAAATATCTAACGCTTAATTTACGCTTTGGGCGCCCCTCTTTAAAGTTTGGATTGTGTATTTTTGCATATGTAGTGCACCCTTAAAAACGGACTTTAATTGAATATTTTTACTAAGCGGCTTGTCATCTATATTGAATAGGTGACAGGCCGTTTAGTTTTGTTTTGATACGTTCGTGATTGTATCAGTAAATATATGATCTGATTCGTGCTTCTAACTCCCCGACACTTTCAAATGTTTCACCGTAATACATTTTTTGCTTCAATAAACCAAAAAAGTTTTCCATCGGTGCATTATCTAGACAGTTCCCTCGTCGGGACATACTCTGACAAATGTTGTTTTCTTCAAGTAAGTTGACCCATGGTGATTATGAAATCCTTGTTCGGTGTGTAACATTAAGCCGTGTTGCTCAGGGAGTTTTGTTAATGCATCTTCAAGTGATTGATTGATAAATTGAACCGTCGGAGATTGACTGAGACTATACGCGGTCATTTCACTATTTTAGAGATCCATAATCAGCGATAAATACATTTTGCTTTCTGAATGGGCTACTTTAAATTCAGTCACATCACTCACCCAAACCTGATTTGATTCTTTCGTAACAAATTGGCGATCCAGTTGATTATCAGCGATGGTTCCAACTTCCACTTTGAATGAACGATATCGACGACTTTTACGGCGGAATTTCACACACAAGAGTTGATCTTCTCAAATAATTCTTAAGACACGCTTATGATTTATTTTACGTCCTCGCTGATTTAGAGCTAAGGTGACTCTGCGATAACCATAACTTTGGTTTGACGCTTCAATAATCGCTTTAATTTCCTCGATGAGTGTATTCTCTTCAGTATCGTCCTCGGGTTGATTTAATTTTGCTTTCCATTCATAGAATGAACTTTTAGGAATGGCCATCAACTCAAGCCAAGTTCTAAGCTTAATCACTGGGAAGTCATGCCTTAACTCCAGAATTATTTTTGTTTTTTCTTTGTGTTTGATTGTTTCTGGATCAAGGCCTTCAACTTTTTTAGATACGCGTTCTCCGCTTCTAAATACATCGTTTTTTCCCTTAATTCAATGAGTTCTTCTAGTTCAGATTGTGATAGGTTTCGAGGTTGCTTATCTTGATGAGTCATAGCACGGTCTCCTTTATTTTTTTGACGTCCTGGTGGCCCATTTAAGCCTTCGAATCCTTGAGTATCATATGCTCTCTGCCAATTAGCTATCGTTGATCCTTGCTTGATACCAAAGTGTTCAGCCGCTTCTCTATAGGACACCTGATGTATGTCTCTATAGTTTAAAACAGGTAACTTGAATTCGCCACTATATTTCGATTTAGATAAACTTTTTTCAATCCCAGCCTCACCATACATTTGATATTGATAACACCAATTTTTAATTGTACTACGTGCCACACCATATTGTTTAGATAAGCTCTTGTGTGAAACACCCGCTTCATTTTCTTTAACTATCGTCAATCTTAGCTCTTTATTATATTCTTTTTCCATCTAAAAACCCCCTAAATCCATGTCCGGATTTAGGGGGTCACTACAAAATCTTAGCCTATTTACGGTTATTTTATTTGTCTAAAGCTGGATACATCTAACAGTTTGTTGAACCGATTGCGCTGTTAAAACCCTATAATGACGCTATCATTAATAGTAAAAGGAGAGTGAGATAGACTTTGAAAACGAATGAAGATTTTGAGCAGTTACTAGACCAATACAACCCACTAATCCATCGTGTTATGAAGAGTTTATATATTTATCCATCAGACAATCAGTATGAAGATTACCTGCAAGAGTTACGTATCAAACTTATAAAGATAGCAGAGAATTTTGACGGCGACCCGCTTGTTAAAGACAAGTACCGATTCACTAATTTTGCTAAGCGTGGTTTGACTTGGTATCTAATCGATCTATTCCGGTCAGACAAAAAAGAAAAGGATGAAGTGTCGCTCTTAGATATTACAATTATAGAAGAAGACGGATTAGGCCTATTAGAAGACAGTCGATTAGCAATCACATCCTTTTACGAAGAAGTAAAAAAGAGGCTTAATAGTACGGAAATTACGTTATTTTGGGCCCTTCTCAGTGGGAACTACACATCACAACAGTTAGCAATGGAGTATGGGGTTAGTCGTAAAACAATTAGTAAAAGAAAGAAACAAATTAGAGATA
>NZ_JBGQQZ010000069.1:0-12953 GCF_045528575.1 Ruoffia sp. FAM 24228 | reverse complement strand
TTCGATATTAATTGATTTCCACGAAAATTGGGAAAATAACGCTCGGACATTCTTACAAGTGTAATGTGCATGATGACCAGATGATATAACTACATTGAGACTTTTACACAAGATTATGGACTTGACACGGAAACTGACTTGCGTAGCGTCGCACCGTCTCGCGACACTACGCATTCGCGAATACGGTTCATCGTGCTGACCCGCGACGCTCCGGAAACTGATTTGCGTAGCGTCGTGCCATCTCACGACGCCCCGCAGGCTCACATCCACTCCATATTTCACCCCGTATTATGGAACGAGCGACTGAATTATGATAATATGAATGCACGTAAATTGATTAAAGGAGGTTATTATGAAATTCATTACATTTGATTCATCAACAAAGGCGCTGTCCGTGGCTTTAGCCGAGGGCGAGTTGCCAACGGATTTTACTATAAAAGCCTCAACCACAACCTTGGGCAAGCGTCAGCACGGCCAGACACTCGCACCTGCGGTTGAAAATATTTTAAAGCAAGTCGATTGGAAAATGAGTGATATTGACGCAATTATTGTCGGAAACGGGCCGGGCTCATACACGGGACTGCGCATCGGTGTGACGTTCGCAAAAGTATGGGCGAACGCGACGAAATTGCCTCTATATAGCGTTTCCTCGCTGGCTTTAATGGCTGGAGCGGCTTCGGAACAGACCGATTTTGTCCTGCCAATTATGGATGCCCGCCGCCAGACGGCTTACACCGCCTTATACAAATATGATAACCAAGGCGTTTTAGAAGCGGTTGAGCACGATCAACATATAAAATTCGACGTATTTTTAGCGAAAATAAAAAAACATATAAACTCGAACAGCACCTTAACTCTCGTTGGAACCGACATTGATGAGTTTGTGGAAATGGCGAGCCGTCAACTGCCGACAACTAAATTAACGGTCATCGACGACTGGAACGCGTATCCACATGCGGTGCATACGTTTGGAAAAGTTGCTTGGACGCAGATTGAGGAGCCAACCTTATTAGCACCTAATTATGCACACGCGACTTTGGCGGAACAAGAATGGGCGGAGAAATCCGACAGCGATGCTCCGAATCCAGACGAGCTGATTGATTTTAAATGATTAAATTTTTTGATAGAAAGTTGCAGGTAAGTGTGATGCAAGAATTTATTAGACGCATTCAAAATGCGAGGCAAGTGAATCATATTATCATGGACCGAATTAGGCCAATTATTGATGAAGAGCCTCTATGGAGCCGTTCGGACCAGTCTTTTAGCATACGACTTGCGAAAGCTGAGGACGTACCGCTTTTTATAGAATTGGAAAATGATGCCTACAAAGGCTTCCACGCCTGGACTCAACAAGATTTTGAACACGATTGGTTAAGAAATCCGTATTGCGTCTATATTTTAGTGGAAGATACGACCAATAAAGAGGTCGTAGCCATGATTTCAGGGCGGTTTCTTGCAAAGGGTGCGCACATCAGTCATTTATTAGTCCGGGAAAAATATCAAAACCAAAGACTCGGCTCAAAATTACTCGACTTGTGGATTCGCTTAGCTGAAATCGAAGAAGTGCCAATAATTACGCTCGAAGTGCGCGAATCTAACACGATTGCGCAAAGTTTATATTACGGACAAGATTTTAAGAAGCATGGCATCAAGGAAAATTATTATTCAGACAACAAAGAAACAGCCTTTTTATTAAAACGGGAGATGCCTAATGCTTAAACAAATTGAGCGCAATTTTATTATGGAAAGTTTACATGACTTTGGATGGACCCCAGAACAGTTCGAAAGTGAGTTAACAAACCGCTTCATGCGCTACTGGTTTTTGTGCGACGGGAACACGATTCAAGGTTACGTTGCTGGGCAAGTGTTGTTCGGCGAACTCGAAGTCCTGCGCGTGTACATGCATCCGCGATTTCGCGGGCGCCGTTTAGGAAATAGTTTATTGAAAAAGGCTTTAAAAGATGTAGACAGTGCCTTTCTAGAGGTGCGAAGCCAACACCAAGTGGCGATAAAATTGTATCAAAGTGTGGGGTTTGAGTTGGTGTCAGTGAGAGAGAATTATTATTCAAATCCGCAGGACGATGCGGTGAATATGGTTTGGCGAAAGGAGGAGATCGAGTGAGTGAATCATTAATATTAGCTATTGAAACAAGTTGTGACGAGACAAGTGTGGCGGTCGTTCAAGACGGACGAGAAATCTTATCAAATATCGTCGCATCACAAATAAAAAGTCACATGCGATTCGGTGGTGTTGTGCCCGAAGTGGCGAGCCGTCACCATGTGGAGCAAATTACCCAAGTGATTGATATGGCTTTGGAAGAAAGTGGGTATGGCGTCGCAGACATGGACGCAATCGCGGTTACACAAGGACCCGGACTCGTGGGCGCTTTATTAGTTGGGGTGACAGCTGGAAAAACTTTAGCAATGGTGCACAACAAACCATTGCTGGCAGTCAACCATTTAGCTGGTCACATTTACGCCAGTCAATTGGTTAAACCGCTGAAGTTTCCATTAATGGCGCTGATTGTCAGTGGTGGACATACTGAACTCGTTTATATGAAAGAAGAATTTTCATTTGAAATTATTGGTGAAACGCAAGATGACGCCGTTGGTGAAGCTTATGATAAAGTGGGACGGATTCTAGACTTGCCTTACCCCGCTGGAAAATATTTAGACGAGTTAGCCGGCAAAGGAAATTCTGAAGCATACGCAATTCCGCGTGCGATGATACACGAGGACAATTTTGACTTCAGCTTTTCCGGCATGAAAAGTGCCGTAATGAATATCGTGCATAACGCGAAACAGCGTGGCGATGAGATTGTGCCTGAAGACTTAGCTGCAAGCTTCCAAGCTGCAGCCGTAGAAGTGTTGGTAGAAAAAGCAAGCAAAGCTTTACGCGAACATCCAGAAGTTTGCCAATTTATCTTAGCTGGGGGAGTGGCAGCCAACTCCGGACTGCGCGGGGAGTTGTCAACGCGCCTAGCGACTGAATTTCCAGAAGTAGAATTAATTATTCCACCCTTAAAATTGTGCGGAGACAATGCAGCAATGATCGGAGCCAGCGCACATCATATGTTTGCCGACAAAGACTTCAGTGAATTAGATATCAATGCGATCCCTGGCTTGATGTTAGGTGAGTAGGGAAAATAAGAATAGGACAGGCCTCTGAGGAAATAAACCTCAGTGGCCTTTTTAGTAGCATGCGGGACGTCGAGAGGCGTCGCGACGTACCGCAAATTTGAATACGGAGTGTCGCGCCTTATCACGACACTCCGCATGCCGGAAAAAGCGATAAACTTAGTTGTATATGTTGAACTGTGGATAAATATCATCGAGTTATTCGGACTGATCTTCATTTTCTATTTCCACATCGATAACCTCACGTTGGTACTCTTCTTCATTATAGATAAATACATTTCGGAAAATTTTCAAAATGGGACGCATAAGCAGAAAAAAGCCACCTAACAAGTATGCGATATTTCCGATTATAACGGGTGCTCCTAGAATATTTGAAATCTTCCTATAAAATATAGGCCACCGGTAAGAATATCATTGATTAAAGAAATAATTGTATAGTAGTTTTGAAAATAAATTCTAAAGCGTCCTGACTTGATGATAACGTCTTCTTCTTTATCAAGGTGTGGCTCGCGTTCCTTATGTTTGATTTCAGGCATGATAGTTCCTCCTTTAGTTGACCGTGGGTACATTCATTATACATATTCGGATTTGGGATTGCGATTGAAAGGGTGTATGGATAGGCGGTTGCTTTAGATGAACAACCTCTATTCGCCATGAACTGCAAATCCGAATACGGAGTGTCGTGCACGGTCACGACGTACCACAAACTCAAATGCGGAGTGTCGTGCAAGCTCGCGACGTACCGCAAACTCAAATGCGGAGTGTCGTGCACGCTCACGACACTCCACAAGCCAATTTCCGTAGTATCGTGCTGACTCACGACACTCCGTATCCATGTTTACGGTTTATCGCGCCGATCCGCGACGCCCAAACCCACTAGCCAATCGCATGTTCCAATAGATTTTTTATCCAGAATGTATTAAAATAAAGTAACTAAATTCAAGAGGGGGCTAATATGTACGAACAATGGATAGCGATGGAGCAATTTTATTATGGATATTTTGCTTGGGGTTTATTAGTCGTAATTATTCTCTCTATTTTACTAGTTTCCTGTCTGTATTATGTTAATTTATTAATCCCAAAAATAATACTCATTCTAACCCTTATCGCTTTCACAATATTTGGGGTAGGAGTTGTTCGGGGATATTCTCAATACGGTGATTTAATTGAGCAAGCGAGTAAAGAGTCTGCCGCAATTCGCAACTTCAAACGAACATTTTTCATGATCGATATGCCGTACCAAGCTATGGAAATGAAGGCTTACCGGGATGGGTATTTTGATGAAGGATTTGAAGCGGTTGGTTTTTACGAGAAAATGTTTGTCAGCGAGCCGGTTGAATATTTAGGAGCGACGCAACAAGGCGGGTACGTCTTTCGAATTGGCGGGAGCGAGTATGTTGTGAGTCAGGCCTGGGTGCAATTCTCCGATGAAGTTAACCAGGCTGTGCGAATCGGGACACAATATCAAGTAGCAGATCCGCGCTTCATTGAGCTCGGATTTGTGGAAAAATCGCGAGTCCTGCTTGATGAGTATATTGTCCCAAGCCAAGCGGAAAATCATATGGCCGATAAGGCAGGCGCAACCGCTGCTCAACTTCAAGCGCGGGGGATTGTGAAAGGCTGGGTTGTCCCGTAATTATATAAAATGAAACCAAAAGACCTCTGGGAAAATCTAACCTTAGAAGTATTTTCGGGATTTGCGGGGTGTCGTGTTCGTGCGCGACGTACCGCAAATCCGAATGCGTAGTGTCGTGCACGCCCGCGACGTACCGCAAATCCAAATGCGTAGTGTCGTGCATGCCCGCGACGCCCCGCAAATCCGAATGCGTAGCGTCGTGCATACTCACGACACTCCGCAAGCCAATTTCCGTAGTGTCGTGCACGCTCACGACGCCCCGCAACCAATAACACTCAACAAAAAACACCAAACTTCTCACAAAGTTTGGTGTTTTTCTCGTGCTATATCTAAATCTCAATTCCCGGATGCTCTTCCATGAAAGCCTCAAGTTCAATACTTGCCTCTTCCCAAGTTTCCAGCGCATTGGTTTGACGCTCGTTTGCTTGAATCAATTTTTTATTCAAATCAGCTAACTCAGGTTGGTCATTGGCTTCATTCGCCGTTAACATATCCGCTTCAAGCTTTGTGATCAAGGCATCCATGGCTTCACTTTCTGCCATTGCCTCATCGACTTTAGTTTGAAGTTTCCGCAAGTCCTTTTTCAAAGCTTTTGTTTCTTCATAAGTGAACTGGTTTTGAGACATTTCCTTATTAGGAGTGGCCTCGTCCTGACTATCTTGCTCACGTAAAGCTTCGATTTCCTCTAACTCACGTTTTTTCTCAATATAGTAATCATAATCACCTAAATAAAGCGACGCGCCATCAGGTGATATTTCCAAAATGTTGGTCGCAATGCGGTTAATAAAATAGCGGTCGTGCGACACGAACAGTAGCGTGCCGTCGTAATCAATTAACGCTTCTTCCAGAACTTCCTTACTATCAATGTCTAAGTGGTTGGTCGGCTCATCTAATAACAAAGTATTGTCATGATCGGTCGCCAGCAGTGCCAAGCTCAGGCGGGCCTTTTCGCCACCACTCAGCATCGACACTTTCTTCTCAACCGTCTCGCCACTAAACAAGAAACTCCCTAAAATCGAACGCACTTTCCATTCATCGGTTGTATCGTGCGCTTGCCACAGCGTCTCCAACACTGTTTGATTTCCATCCAACTGATTCACATTTTGGTCATAGTAACCAATATCGACATTACTTCCGAGAATAACTTCCCCAGAAAGCGCAGGGATTTGTTGTAAAATAGTCTTCAAGAAAGTCGTCTTTCCGACCCCATTCGGCCCTACAATCGCAATCGCATCTTGGCGACGCAAGTCCATATTTATAGTTTTAGCAATCGGCTCTTCATAACCAATCGTCAAGTCGCGCGTTTCAATCACACGGTTTCCGCTGTCGCGACTTGCACTGAACTCAATTCGCGGTGCTCTCGTATCTTGCTTCGGTTTTTCGATACGGTCCATTTTTTCTAATTTTTTCCGGCGACTCTGCGCACGTTTCGTCGTAGACGCTCGGACAATATTTTTTGCAACAAATTCTTCCAATTTCTCAATCTCATTTTGTTGCTTCTGGTATTCTTTCCACTCTTGTTCCATGCGCAGTGCTTTCTCTTTTAAATAAAAATCATAATTCCCTTTATACGTATGCAACGTATTGTTACGCAACTCGAGGACTTGATTGGCCACCCGATTTAAAAAATAGCGGTCATGCGATACAATCAACAGCGCACCCCGGTAACCACGCAAGTAGCCTTCGAGCCAATTCAGTGTCTGCATATCCAAGTGGTTAGTCGGCTCATCCAAGATCAAAAGATCATAAGACATTAGCAAAATACGCGCCAAAGCGAGTCTAGTTTTTTGCCCACCCGATAGCGATTCAACAGGGCGGTCGTAATCTTCCTCATAAAATTGAAAGCCATGTAAGACCGTCCGAATTTCCGACTCCACCCCATAGGCATTCGATTCTGCCAACTGTTGTTGAATCTGATCATAGGCACTTAAGGCATTTTGATATTCCTTCGATTCCCAATCCTCACTCAACTCAGCCACTCGCTCAGCTGCCACCTCCGCCTTTTCGCGCAAGGCCAAGGTATCCGAGAAGACATGTAACATCTCCTCCCAAATCGAGCGGTCTGAATCAATCGATACATGCTGCTCTAAATAACCCACCCGCAAATCGCGTGAGCGTGTAATTTCCCCTGCAGAAATCGGTTCTGTTTTCATAATTTGACTTATTAATGTTGATTTTCCCGCACCATTTCGCCCAACAAGAGCAATGCGGTCATTCGTTTGGATATTAAATGAAACTTTCTCATACAGCGTCACATCAGCAAAGCGACGCGCAACGTCATTAGCTTGTAGTAAAATCATTCGATGACTCCTTCTATTTGAACTCTTAATTATTATAGCCCACACACACCTATTTAACAAAATATAAAATAATAAAATGAAATTCCTCACCCAACCACCACCATATTCGAATTAATGTACATTTTGCATAATATTTCACATAAAAAGCTTTATTCTCACTATAAAATATATTAGAATATAAAAGTTAGGCTAAATAGGCTCGGAGTTCACAATAAATGTAAACCCTCGAAGGTTACATTTGGACAAATTTTGTGAAGGAGTGCTATAATGAGCATGACTTAAAAATTAGATATAGATAAACCTAGGAGGAGGCAATTTATGGCAAAAGAAATACCAAAAGCGACTGCCTTGAGATTACCCATCTACCATAGGTATTTACGATTCTTGCAACATGCAGGGAAAAAGCGCATTTCTTCAACGGAATTAAGTGAAGCTGTAAAAGTAGATAGTGCGACCATTCGTCGTGACTTTTCATATTTTGGGGCATTGGGGAAACGTGGTTACGGTTACGATGTAGATCACTTATTAGACTTTTTCTCGCGTATTTTAAATCAAGATCGCTTAACGTCGGTTGGTCTGGTTGGTGTAGGTAATTTGGGAAATGCACTGATTAACTACAATTTCCGGAAGAATAGCAATGTTCGAATTGGAGCCGCGTTTGATGTAAATACTGACATAATTGGAACAATTCAACGTGGTGTCCCAGTTTATTCAATGGATGAATTGGAAGAGCAAATCGAACAACAACAAATTGAAATTATTATTTTATCAGTCCCACAAGACGTCGCAGGGGATATTGTGAACCGAATTATCGAGGCGGGAGTGAAAGGAATCATGAACTTCACGCCACTTAGATTTGATGTACCGCGCAGCGTTCGTGTTCAAAATGTGGACCTGACGAATGAACTACAGACACTCATTTACTTCATTGATAGTAATAAGGATGATGCAGAGGATTTCTCTGATTTTGAAAAAAAATAATTGTAAAGCACGCCAAAAGGTGTGCCTTTTTTTTCGAAAAAGATAATTCTATGACTTGATTTTTTGACCAATTTAGACTATTATAAGATTAAACCATTAGCACTCAAATAAAACGAGTGCTAAATATAAAAATAAAATCATTTGGAGGGTATAATATGATTAAACCTTTAGGAAAACGTGTTGTTATCAAAGTGGCAGAAACAGAAGAAACGACAGCAAGTGGTTTCGTATTACCAAGTTCAGCCAAAGAAAAAGAACAATACGGTGAAATTGTGGCAATTGGACCAGAGATCGAAGAAAAAGATGGCGTTAAAGTTGGCGACACAGTGTTCTTCAAGAATTATTCTGGAACAGAAGTTGAACATGGCGATGAGTCATTGATGATTATTGAACACAAAGATTTATTAGCAGTCTTAGCATAATATCGAATTTAAAGGAGAGAATATTATATGGCAAAAGATTTAAGATTTTCAGAAGATGCACGTGCAGCTCTACTACGTGGAGTTGATATCTTAGCAGATACAGTTAAAGTAACATTAGGGCCAAAAGGGCGTAATGTAGTATTAGATCAACAATTTGGATCACCAACAATTACAAATGATGGTGTAACAATCGCTCGCGAGATCGAATTGGAAGATCGCTTCGAGAATATGGGTGCACAGTTAGTCATGGAAGTCGCTTCAAAAACGAACGACATCGCCGGTGACGGGACAACGACCGCAACATTATTAACTCAAGCAATCGCTCGTGAAGGTATGAAAAATGTGACTTCAGGTGCAAACCCAGTTGGCATCCGTCGCGGAATCGAAATGGCAACACGTGCAGCGGTTGAAGCTTTACAATCATTATCTCAACCCGTTTCTTCAAAAGAATCGATTGCACAAGTCGCATCAGTTTCTTCAGGAGATGAAAAAGTAGGGGAATTAATCGCTGACGCAATGGAAAAAGTTGGCCAAGATGGTGTCATCACAATTGAAGATTCACAATCGATTGATACAGAATTATCAGTGGTTGAAGGAATGCAATTTGACCGTGGTTACTTATCACAATACATGGTAACTGACAACGAGAAAATGGTTGCAGACTTAGAGAACCCATATGTATTAATTACTGACCGTAAAATTACAAACATCCAAGATGTGCTACCTTTACTAGAAAGCGTAATGCAAACAAGTCGTCCGTTATTAATTATTGCGGAAGATATTGAAGGAGAAGCATTACCAACACTTGTATTAAACAAATTACGCGGAACATTAAATGTGGTTGCTGTTAAAGCACCTGGTTTTGGTGACCGTCGTAAAGCAATGTTAGAAGACTTAGCGATTCTGACTGGTGCAACAGTAATTTCAGAAGAATTAGGCTTTGAGTTAAAAGATGCAACACCAGACCACTTAGGTACAGCTGGTAAAGTTTCAGTAACAAAAGACAGCACAACCATCGTTGAAGGTGCTGGATCTAAAGAACAAATCGAAAACCGCGTTGGCTTAATCCGCGGACAAATCGAAGAAACAACAAGTGAATTCGACCGTGAAAAATTACAAGAACGCCTAGCTAAATTAGGTGGCGGAGTAGCAGTCATCAAAGTCGGTGCTGCAACTGAAACAGAACAAAAAGAAATCAAACTACGTATCGAAGATGCATTAAACGCAACACGTGCCGCAGTTGCTGAAGGTATCGTAGCAGGTGGGGGAACTGCACTTGTGAACGTTCAAGACGCAGTGAACGCACTTGAAGCAGAAGGCGACGAAGCAACAGGAATCTCAATCGTTGCTCGCGCACTTGAAGAACCAATTCGCCAAATCGCTGAAAATGCCGGCGCAGAAGGTTCAGTCGTTGTGTCACAAATCCGTACGTCAGACAAAGGTATCGGCTACAACGCAGCCACAGGTCAATTCGAAAACATGATCGACGCTGGTATCGTAGACCCAACTAAAGTAACACGTACAGCCCTACAAAATGCAGCCTCAGTTGCAGCTTTATTATTAACAACTGAAGCAGTTGTCGCAGACATTCCATCTGAAACGCCTGATATGGGTATGGCCGGAGGAATGGGTGGCGGTATGCCAGGAATGATGTAAGCTGTAGCTTAATATGTAAAATAATATAAAATAAAATAGCCTCCCGGCTTACTTTATCAGAGTGGATGAAGTAGGTCGGGAGTTTTTTGAGTTTTCAGTGAGCTTTCTGGAAAATGCGGGGCGTCGTGATCCGACTCGACGTACCGCAAATGAAAATACGGAGTGTCGTTTCACCACACGACGCCCCGCAACTGAATTTCCATAGCGTCGTGATCCGACTCGACGTACCGCAAATGAAAATACGGAGTGTCGTTTCACCACACGACGCCCCGCAACTGAATTTCCATAGCGTCGTGATCCGACTCGACACCCCGAAAACCAAAATCCCCACAAAAAACCGCCGACCCAGGAAAATTCCCAAGTCGGCGGTTCTTACCTAAACTCTATTCACTTCCATCATTACCAAACACATCGCTGCGATTACTATTATTACTGAAATCGTAATTATAATAATCATTACTTGAAGTTTCTTCTTCTGGTAGAGAACCTTCATCAATGGGCTCTTCGTAAGAAGGTTCCTCATATGAAGAATCTGGTTCCTCGTAAGACGGCTCTTCGTATGAAGACTCCGGTTCTTCGTAAACAGGCTCCTCATAGACAGGTTCTTCATACACAGATTCTTGTGCAGCGTCTATCGCTTGTTGCACTGCAGTAGCGAATAAGTTAAAGTCGCTGACACCATCGTAAGTTGGCAGTCCGTATTCAATCGCCAAGTTATTCCAGTAAATTAACTCATCTTCTGTATAATCTAGCTCTTCTTCGGCCACTTCAATCGGTAAGTACACCATTAATTCGGGATCTGGCACAAAGATTGCCATCCCAAGTTTGACCTCGTCTTCAGTGTTCGTCTCCACTTCAGAAACTTTTTCAGTCTCAACTGCTGATTCAGAATCTGTTTGTATTTCTGCTTCTTCATTTTTATTACCATTTCCATCTTGGACGGGTTCGTGTACGTAGCCCTCAGTTCTCCCAGCTGGTGGTTCTGAGTCCAAGTACCCACACCCGCCTAGTATAAATAAAGAACTAAATAAGATTAATTTTTTCAACATTCTTCCCCCTATGGTCAGACCATATTCATTCATTAATATATCTAATGTACAGTTATCGGTAATAAAAAGCAATATCCACTTGAAAATATCATATCCTCTTCACATTTGTGTTACATTTCACCTATATAAAATAATTTTATAAAAGCGAATCCATATGCTATAATAAAAGAAAATAAAGAGCGAAGGAGTGTTAACATGGAAGTAAATGATATTATGCAAATTCTGGAAAAAGATATGAAAGTTGCTGTCTTTGCAACGGTGGACGAGAACGGAAAACCGCATGCGAGACATGCCCATATCGGCGTGGCTAACGAGCAGGGCGTCTTTTTCATGACCAGTCCCACGACGGATTTTTATAAACAACTTAAGCACAATCCAAATATCGCTATTACCACAATGTCTGAAGAAGGCTATCTCGTTCAAGTGATCCGAATCGAGGGAAAAGTGCGCCAAGTTGGGAAAGACCGCCTTCAGGAACTGCTTGCGAACAATCCTTATGTTGAGCAAGTGTATCCTGATGACGACATTCGCCAAGGCATGCAAGTTTTTCATTTATACGAAGGCGAAGGCTTCTATCACAGCATGTCTCAAGGGCACAAGTACACTTTCGAAATCTAACTTCGGTAATCAATCGCCAAACCTTTGAGGAAATTACGCGCATACCGGTCGCCGCAGGGCTTATAATTGCGGTGGCCTTCTTTGCGTAAAACAGCACTTAATTCGCTGTTAGAAAGCTCAACCCCTGCCAAATTTAAAATGTCTAACATATCCTCACTCGTTAATTTCAACGCAATCTTCACTTTTTTCAGTAATAAGTTATTCGCGTTTTGCGAGTTTAACTCTAATGCTGGGCCACTGGCACCGTCTTTTACCCCACGTTGTGAAATAATTAAACCATTTAAAAAGCGTTCGAAAGCTGCATCACTTAAATTCTCTGCATACTCATTTTCAGCGAGTCTGTCTTCGTTAGGTATTTTATCTAAGAAAGCGAGTAATTCTGCTTGGCTAACGGCCAAACCACCCATCTGGAAAATAATTATCATGTCCTCGTCCTTGATGTCGAGGGCGTAACGCAAGCGGGTTAATCGATCATTATTATTCATTTAATTGCCTACCTTTCATCTTGTAGGGTGATTATACCAAACTTTGGCGTATTTTTCTGCTATACTACAAAGATAAGAAGTAAATGAAAAGGTGAGTTGAATGAACAAACATATGACCTATTACACAGCCGAAGAAGCAACCGAATTACTCAAATTTATGATCAACCAATTAGCACCAAAGAGTCGCAACAATGTTAAATCCATGCTAGCGCGTGGGCAGTTCTTTGTCGATGGAAAAGCTGTCACACAATTTAATCATCCATTGAAGAAAGGGCAAAAAGTCGGCGTTTTATCCAATGAAGGAGCGAAAAAGACCGCTGCGCTTGAAGGCGTAAAAATCTTACATGAAGACGATGACCTCATCGTGATTGACAAAGAAGCGGGTATCCTATCCGTAGCTGGCAGAGACTACGCAGAAGATACAGCCTACCGTCAAGTCACAAAATACGTGCAAGAAGGCAACCGCCGTAACCGCATCTTCGTCGTGCACCGCCTGGACCGCGACACATCTGGCATCATGATCTACGCTAAAACCGAAGAAGTTAAAGAAAAATTGCAAGAAAACTGGCACACGATTGTCAAAGAACGCATCTATACTGCGTTGGTTGAAGGCGTCGTTCGCAAACCCCAGGGGAAGATAGAATCTTGGCTAACCGAAAGTAAAACGA
>NZ_JBGQQZ010000068.1:0-13102 GCF_045528575.1 Ruoffia sp. FAM 24228 | reverse complement strand
AGCCAAGTGAATTCTCCTTTTAGTAATGTATGGTAACTTTATTATATAGGAATTCACTGGCTTTTGTGTACATACAAAAAAAGGTGTCAGTGAGATTTCTCTCACCAA
Organism: Ruoffia sp. FAM 24228; assembly: GCF_045528575.1. NCBI lineage: Bacteria > Bacillati > Bacillota > Bacilli > Lactobacillales > Aerococcaceae > Ruoffia > Ruoffia sp. FAM 24228. The sequence continues at coordinate 12,994 of NZ_JBGQQZ010000068.1, read as the reverse complement.
CACCAAAAATTCAAGAACCGGATAAAGTTACCAATATTAACTGCACCTAGAATTAGAATCATAATAAAAATATAAGTTCTAAATTTGTCAGTGTCTATTTTGTTGTAAATTTTTCTTCCGATATACATGGCTAAAGCAACGACTGGAACTGAAAAGGCGAAGTAAATAGCCACATCCCAATTCCAAAAGCCACTTAAAGCATGACCGGAAATAACAAATACGCTCGAGATCAAGAAATGAGATTGAACTGTTCCGAGAAACTGACGTGGCGTCCAATCACGGGCCGCAGCATAAAGTACCACTGGAATACCGTTCATATTGTAGGCACTCCCTAACATACCGCCTAGAAATCCGAATGGATAAGAGTAATTTGGATTTTCAAATTTTGCTTGTAAGTAATCTCGACGCGCGGGTGAGGCCGTGAGTGAATACATTGAATAAATCACTAAGACACTCCCTAAAATCAAGTTAATCACTGACTGTTCTGCAAAGCGAACTAGAATCAGTCCAACCGGAATCCCGATGATTGTTGCGAGTGTTAATTTCTTAATCACGACTGGATCTTTATCTTTCCAACCTCTTTGAATTGACATTAACGCAGTTGTCATCCCAGTCAGACCAATTAATGACACCGATACTGAAAATGGAATCGGTAGTAGCGCTAATAATGGCATACTTACAACTGAGTCCCCAAAACCAAAGGTTGCACGCATGAGTGAGCCTAAAAAGACCGCTCCAACAACCATTAAAATTAGAGTATAATCCATCAAATAACCTCTTTCACTTAAATTTCAACTCTTTGAGTGTAGCATAGACTAAAGGGGGCGTCTATTAAGGAAAGGGGCATTTAGACAACAAAAAGCCCGAACACCCCCCATGTTCGAGCCTTCTTAAATTAAGCTTCTAAATCTTCACCATTTGTTGCGATAACTTTTTTGTACCACTCAAATGAATCTTTTTTCGAACGGTCGAGAGTTCCGTTCCCTTCGTTATCACGGTCAACATAAATCATTCCGTAACGTTTTTTCATTTCACCGGTAGTAAATGAAACTAAGTCAATAATTCCCCAAGGAGTGTAACCCATTAATTCAACGCCATCATAATCGACTGCTTTGATTAACTCTTCGATATGGCCTTTTAAGTAGTTAATACGCTCTGGGTCATGGATGCTGTCGTCTTCTTCAACCGTGTCTATAGCTCCAAAACCATTTTCAACGATGAATAAAGGAACTTGATAACGATCCCACAAGCGATTTAATACATAACGTAAACCAACAGGGTCAATTGTCCAGCCCCAATCACTAGCTGATAAGTAAGGATTGTCAACTTGATAAGGAATCTTACCATGAACGTTTGCTTCCTCATCTTCACCTTGCCCGCTATTAATATCAACCGCATTCGACATGTAGTAACTGAACCCTAGATAATCAACGGTTCCATTAGCTAAAATATCTGCGTCACCGTCTTTCATTGGAATATTCAGGCCTTCACGTTCGAATTCTTTTAGAGCATAATTTGGATAGTAACCATTTACTTGAACATCTGGGAAGAAGTAACGTAGACGCATTGATTCTTCAGCAAGCATCACGTTTTTAGGGTCTGAATTGATTGGATAGATTGGAATATGAGAAACCATTGCGCCAATTTCAAAATCCGGATTAATTTCTTTACCAATCGCAACAGCTTTTGCACTTGCTAAAAGAACATTATGCGCAGTTGTATACATGACTTCTTTAGGATTCTCGCCTTCTTTAACTTGAACCCCGACGTTCGTCCATAAGAAGATTGGATTCGAATAATCCATCATGTTATTAATTTCATTGAAAGTCATCCAATATTTTACTTTATCTTTATAACGGTTAAATACAACTTCAGCGAATTTTACAAAGAAATCAATGACTTAACGGTTTCTAAATCCACCATATTCATGAGCCAAATGCAGCGGCATTTCAAAGTGAGTTAAGGTAATCACCGGTTCGATATCATGCTTTAATAACTCATCGAAAAGATCATCATAAAATTGTAGACCTTCTTCATTCGGTTCTGCTTCGTCACCTTTTGGAAAAATACGCGTCCAGTTAATTGACGTACGGAGCGCTTTTAAGCCCATCTCAGCGAATAACGCCACATCTTCTTTATAACGATGATAGAAATCAATCGCTTCGTGGTTTGGATAGTATTTACCGGCTTCAACGGTTTCTGTAATTTCACGCGGTTGTCCGTTCGCACCTGCGGTCATTATATCCGCAACGCTCGGCCCTTTACCACCTGCATTCCAGCCACCCTCTAATTGATGGGCAGCTACTGCCCCGCCCCATAAGAAATCTTTTGGTAATTTACTCATAAATATATCCTCCTCATTCTTTGTCAATCTTCATATTTTTAAAATATTGATCAGTACAGGTATAATTTTAATTATACCTGTACACTTTGTCAAGTTAAAGCTTCTATGATATATTAATGAGGACAAACAAACTAAGTAAAGGACTAATAACATGCTTAAATATGAATATACAGCAAAAGAAATAATTAAATATATAGAAGCTAATAATTTAAAGCAAGGTGATAAATTACCTAGCTTAGATGAATTAGTTTCCAAATTTGAAGTAAGTAAGAACACTGTCATTAAAGCCTTGGATGAGTTAGAAAGCCACGGATTAATTTATCAAGTAAGAGGGAGTGGTATTTTTGTTCGAGGACGTAGACATAAAGGCTATATTAACCTTATGGAGATTCAAGGTTTTGACAGCATGTTGCGCGAATTCGATATAACATCCACTGTCTTAGAGTTAAAAGAAGTCATCCCGTCTGAAACCGTTCAGGCACATCTACAAATCGACGCTGATCAACCAGTTTATTACTTGAAGCGACTCCGTTATATCGAGGGACGCATCTTTTGTATTGAAGAATCTTACTTTGATAAAAATATCGTCATGTATTTGAATGAACAAATCGCAAAAGAGTCCGTCTTTAATTACTTAACGAACAATCTAAAACTGCAAATCAGTTTCTTAGACCATTACCTCAGAGTTGGTAAGTTAAACCAACAAAATGCCGTTTACTTAGAATTACAAGAAGGCGACCCAGGTATTCAAGTCGAATCGATCTTTTACTTGGCTAATGGTGTGCCATTTGATTATTCAAAAATCATCTACCATTATGAAGAGTCACAGTTCTTTATTCAAGGAAATAGCTACTACAACTTAATGAACTAAAAAAAGAGCAGGCATCTTAGAATCAATGATTCTAAGATGCCTGCTCTCGCTATATTTAATGTTCAGTCTTTCGGATTAACAAGTTAAAGATTAATTGTGTAATAAAAACGATAATTAAGATCAACACAGTTGCGACTAGGATAACGTCCATACGACTACGTTGGTAACCTCTCGCAATAGCCATCGTACCTAATCCACCCCCACCAACAGTTCCGGCCATCGCTGTTAAACCAATGACGTTAATAACGGTTGAGGCACTTACACGTAATAAAGCTGTTAACCCTTCGCGTAAATAAACACGCGTAATAATATCAAAACTTGATGATCCCATGGCTTCAGCAGCTTCAACTACCCCTGGATTAACCTCTAATAAGGCAATCTCAACTTGACGAGCAAAGAATGGAATCGTACTTACAATAATTGGAATTGTTGCAGCTGTTGGTCCAATCGTTGTTCCAACAATCGCTCTTGTTACATTTATTAATAAGGCCAGTAAAATAATAAATGGAATTGATCGGAAGATATTCACCAGTGAATCTAAGACCTTATAAACGACTTTATTCTCTAAAATCCCATTGAAACCAGTCACTGTCATAATAATACCCAGTATCAAACCGATTAAACCACCGATTCCAATAGATACGAGCATCATATAAACTGTTTCCCAAATGGCTTCCACAAATTCTTCTCTTAATTCCCAAGCATATGGAATGTGTGTTTCTAAAAATGTAACAATACCTGACGACACTTCTTTCGAACTACTTCCAATTGTTAAGACTAATTCGCTCATGTTATCCCTCCCTCTTCACGTATTCTTTTACTAAATCATTAAATCTTTGTGTGCTGACATCACTATTTTCAAGATGCTCAATCACTTTATCAACATTCTCTGATGTCCCTTCGACTGCGATTAACATATTCCCAATCGGTGTATTTTGTAAAATTTCCACATGTCCGTAAAGGATATTGACGTTTACATCAAATTCGCGTACTAAGTTACTTAAGATGGGTTTCGTTGTTTCATCTCCAACGTAACTCAAGCGAATAATCTCACCATTCTCATCAATGTTTTGAATCATTGGATGCGTGAGGACTAAACCGATTTCTTGGTCAAAGTGCGTGGCTGTATTAATAAATTCTTTTGTTAATGATTTTTGAGGATTTGTGAACATATCAACGATTGAACCTTGTTCTAATACATGCCCGTCTTCCATAACAGCTACGCGGTGACATAGGTCTTTGACTACAGACATCTCATGTGTAATAATCACGATGGTTAAACCTAATTGTTCGTTTAATTTGCGTAATAAATCTAGGATTGACGATGTTGTCTTGGGATCCAAAGCACTTGTTGCCTCATCACATAAAAGAACGTCTGGATCATTCGCTAAGGCACGCGCAATCGCGACACGTTGTTTTTGACCTCCAGATAATTGACTTGGATAATTATCTGTCTTCTCTTCTAAACCAACGAGATCTAATAACTCAGCCACTTTATGAGCGACCTCATCTTTACTTAAGCCACTTCCTTTTAACGGAAAAGCGACATTATCAAAAATTGTACGCGAATCCATTAAGTTAAAATGTTGGAAAATCATTCCAATCTTTTTACGCGCTCCACGTAATTCTTTCTTACTTAATTTTTGCATTTCTTGTCCATTTACCGTAACCGTTCCTTGTGTGGGGGGCTGTAGTAAGTTAATCGTACGTACTAAGGTACTTTTACCTGCCCCACTGTAGCCAACAATTCCGAATATTTCACCGCGATCAACTGTAATATTCACGTCTTTAACCGCCGTGACAACTTTGTCATCATTACTAAAAATAACATCGATATCTTTTAGTTCAATCAATTTTTTATCCTCCTATCTATACAAAAAAAACACATTCATCTCTTTAAAAAAGGACGAATGTGCATAAAAAGTTCGTGGTACCACCTTAATTCGCCAAACCATTACTAGCCTAGCCTCATACAGTACAAATCTCTAAGAAAATATTTATACTGCGACGATGTTAACGGTTGTTTCCGTTCATTCTTACTTATCTTCAGAATGACCGCTCCATGGCCATGTTCACAAGCTATCTCTTTACTCACTTTCACCATCTGCGAGCTCTCTTTGAAAGATGTCACTTCTTACTTACCATTTCATAGCGTTTAGTTTTTTTTTATCTGTGTGTAAGCATATCTAAAAATGAGAATAATGTCAATGCACTTTATGTAATTCTCATAATCAAAAACAGCAAAAACTACAACACTTAAAACGCACACTATCACTTCAATCTTCCTAAATTTTAATAATTATGGTATTATGAGGTTGTTATTAAGATTAAAATCAGATGAGTTTATTCTATACAATGCAATACGTAGGAGGAATATATATGACAAAAAGAAATACAAAAGAAACGTTAAAATCTATTAAACCGAGTCCGATTCGTGCCTTTAATGATAAAATTTCAGGTATCGAAGGCTTAATTAAATTAACCTTAGGTGAACCAGATTTTCCAACACCTCGTTTCATTAAAGATGCAGCAATTCAATCTATCGATAAAAGTTTTAACGGATACAGCCATTCAAAAGGGTTAGCTGAATTACGTGAAACGATTAGCGGTTATTTAAAACGTAAGTACGACCTAGATTACCGTGCTGAAGATCAAATTATTGTAACCGTGGGTGCGACTGAAGCAATTTTCGTTTCACTATATGCATTACTAAACCCTGGTGATAAAGTTGTTGCCGCTGCGCCGAACTATGCCGTTTACAAAACTCAAGTAAACTTAACTGGTGGGGAATTTGTACCGGTAGACGTAACAGAAGATGACTTCATCTTAACGCCAGAACGCTTAGACAAAGTGTTGACTGAAGATAAAGACATTAAAGTCTTATTAATGAACCACCCATCAAACCCAACAGGACATACTTATACAGCTGAGCAAATCGAAGGCCTTGCTGAAGTCGTTAAAAAACATGATATTTGGGTGATTTCAGATGAAATCTATGCAGAGTTAACTTACAAAGGCAAACACGTCTCAGTAGCTAAATATCTTCCAGAACACACTATTTTAATCAATGGTGCATCTAAATCGCATTCTATGACTGGATGGCGTATGGGGATTGTTGCGGGGCCTGCAGATGTCTTAAAACAAATTTTTGTTATTCATCAAGGTGCAATCAATGCGCCAACAACGCAAGCACAATTTGCTGGACTTGCTGCTTACTCAGAAGAAGGAGACGCAGCCATTGAAGAAATGCGCTTAGAATACAAGATCCGTCGTGATTACTTATTGGGCCGATTCCGCGATATGGGCTTCGATGTCTCAACACCGAATGGTGCCTTCTATCTATTCATCAAGATTCCAGATTGGTTTGAAGGCGACGACATGGACTTCTGTCTTAAAGTTGCTCACGAAGCAAAAGTTGGTCTAGTGCCTGGTCAAGCATTCGGTGAAGCTGGTAAAAACTACTTCCGTCTAAGTTATGCTGCAAATCTAGAAAACCTAGAAACAGCCGTTGACCGTATTGAAGCTTTTGTTGAAGAAAATAAACCTAAATAAGTATAGTGATAATTATCAACACCTCCAAGTGACGCTTGGAGGTGTTCTTTGTATTGGTTAATCAGTGGTTAAGTAGAAGAATTATTATTTATTCTTCCGGTTAAACCGATTAAATGGAAGAATATTTTATTATTGTTCTGGTTAAAGTGATTAAATGGAACAATTCTCGCCTATCCTTCCAGTTACCACCCGAATCTTTAAAAATCTGCAAAGAAAAAACACACAGCGGACTGTGTGTTTTTATTGTTAATGAAAAACGGTTTGTTGCTTTGTGGCTCTAGAATTGCACTACACCTAAGAGTGTTGCAGCTATTAATGTAATGATACTTGCTGCCCACATAATTGGTAAGTTTGCTTTAATATGCTCACCAATGGTTGTACCAGCCAATGATACCCCAACGTAGTTGGCAGCAACTGTTGGACTGATGTAAGTACCATAAGTACCTGTAATTAAGAATGTAGCAGCAACTGTCGATGCTGAAATTCCGAATGGCTCTACAATTCCGATTACAATTGGAAGTAATGCGAAGTAGAACGCGTCTGTACCAAGAACCATCATTAATGGTACTGAGAATAATGCTAAGAACCAGTGTGTGTGTGGTGCGATAAATTCTGGTAATGCGTTAATAATTGTTGTAGCCATTGCTTCAACCATTCCAGAACCTTCGATAACACCAATAAAGATACCTACGGCGAATAATGTCATCGTCATAACGATAGCGTTATTACCATATTCTTGGATCTTCTTACCTTGTTCTTTCACTGATCTAAAGTTACCTAAGATTGCGAATGCGTATGCAACCATGAAGATAAAGTGCATTGGTAAACCAGTATCGATAAATAATAGAGCTAACATAATTAATGTTACAACTAAGTTATAGATGTAAAGACCTTTGCTTGTTTTTGGTTCTGCGTCAGCAGTATCTGCTAAGTCAGCAATATTAATGTTTCCATCAACACCTGAACCTTCACGTTTACGACGTGAGTTAATCACAGCATTCACGATTGCTAATAAGAACATTACAATTACAGCTGGGAAGATGAATGAATAAAGTTCAGAAACCTCTACCCCTGCTACAGAAGCCGAACGAATTGTTGGTCCACCCCAAGGGATAATATTCATCGCTGACATTAGTCCAACAACTGTTCCTAAGAATACTACTGGACGAACGCCTAACTTATCCATAATTGGTTTAAATGCTGGAATTACGATTAAGTAAGTTGAAGCACCACTACCATCTAAGTGAGATACAACAGCAACTAGTAAAACCGCGATAAAGATTGCAGTAATTTTGTTACCAACTTTACTAATTACAAAGTCCACTAACGGGTCGAATAACCCCTGTTCGGACATTAATGTAAAGAATGAGATCGAGAATAAGAACAGAACTGCAGTGTTTAAGATAGACGCCAATCCATCGTTAACGTATAAACTTATATCCGCAATACTTGCTCCAGAAATTACTGCTGCGATCAGTGGTAAAATGATGAAAGCCATCGGTGGAGACATTTTCTCTCCGATTAAGACAAACATCAATATGATTATGAGTATAAAACCTATTATTGCTAAATACATATTTTCCTCCTATATATATATTATTTTGTGAAACTTCCCTCAAACACTCATTAAGAAACCGTTTACAGTTACATTCTAATATAGTAATCCTATTAAAACAATATGCGCACTGTCTTTTAACTGTTCTTTACATGTGTATTTCTTCACATAAAACCCAATAGACAATCACTTATCCTAAAAGGATATTTGCGATTGCTTCTTGTGATTCTTCAATTGAGTGTTTGCGAGAACGAGCACATTCTTTAGCTGGACGGTCGCAAATATAACATTGACGCTTTCCTACTCCAACCTCTTCACGCTTCAAACTGCTTAATTTTCCGTCTTCTAATTTAACAACATCTAAATCAAAGACACGGCCTTTTGAATGCGTTTCTTCAAGTGCCACCATTCTTTTTTTCAATTCAATACTATCAATATCCACAAAGAAATATGCTTCTGGCCCAGTTGGCAAGTTCAAATCTTCTGAAAACTGAACCGTCACATCGTCTAACTTTGCTTTTATTTCTGTCAGCATTTCTTCAAAGACACCCACTAGATAAAGAGATGTTTTAATATTACCTGGTATATTCAAAGTGACAGATAATAATGAACCCGGAGAATGTTGATTAATAATCTGGGTCTGTCTGAATGCACGTTTTTCACGCGCATCCAGCATCTCCATTAAACTCACTTCCGGGCCATTAAATACTTCATCCTTATACATTGCGAACAACGTCGATCATCGTACCATCACGGTATTGAATTAAAGCAACGTCTTTCTCTCCATATTCAATTGGTTGAGGTGTTCCTACTATTGCGTAAGCTTTCTCTTTTAATTCTTCAATTGTAAATTGTGGAATATCAACGTTCTTGAAGTGTTCTACTAAATCTTGACGTTGTGGATTAATGGCAATACCAATTTCAGTAACAACTACGTCAACACTTGATCCTGGTGTAATGACTGTGTTAACTTGCTCAACAACAGTCGGTATTCTTCCTCGAACTAACGGTGAGATAACTAATGACATCTTACTTGCTGATGCTGTATCTGGGTGACCACCAATGGCTCCACGAATTACTCCGTCTGATCCAGTAACAACGTTAACGTTGAAGTCTGTATCGATTTCAAGTGCCGATAAAATACATACATCCAACTGGTTGATCGCAGCCCCTTTAAATAATGGGGAAGCGTAGAAAATCGCGTCAATTTCCGTATGCTCAGGATTACGTCCTAATGATTCTCCTGATGGTGCATCGAAGTCTTGAACATCAATTAATTTATCTACTAAACCTTCTTCATGTAGCTCCACCATTGCATTTGTAATACCACCTAAAGCAAAGCTAGCAGTGATATTTTCTTTAATCATATCTTCACGTAAGTAACGAGATACAGCTAATGATGCACCACCTGTACCTGTTTGGAATGAGAATTTATCTTTAAAGTATGGTGAGTTCGTAATCACTTGGTTAGCGTATTTTGCGATAACTAATTCTTTAGGGTTTTGCGTGAATCGAGTTGCCCCTTTAGCAATCCCTGAAGGATTTCCGATAGCATCAACTTCAACAACATAGTCAACATCTGTTTGAGGAATGCTAATTGGTGTATTTGGATAAGGCATTAATGAGTCTGTAATGGCTACAACGTTGTCTGCATATCTTGCATCCACTTTCGCGTAACCTAATGAGCCACAAATTGCTTTACCTTTAGTACCATTTATATTTCCATAGGCATCTGAACTTGGCGCACCTATGAAGGCAACATCAATTTTGATTTCGCCTGATGCAATTGCTTGTGCACGTCCACCATGAGAACGTAGTACAACTGGGTTTTTCATAATTCCGTCTGAAACTGCTGCTCCGACTTTATCACGTAAACCGCTTGATGTAATGTTTGTGACTACACCATTTTTAATGTGTTCGATTAATGGCTCATGAACGTTAGCAATTGAACTTGGTGCAATCGTTAAATCTTTAATTCCCATTGCTGCAATCTCATCCATGACCATGTTTAGTACATAGTCACCTTCACGGAAGTGGTGGTGGAAAGAAATTGTCATACCGTCTTTAAGTCCTGTTTTTTCAATCGCTTCACGTAAGCTACCTACTAATTTGTCATCACCTAGTTTAATAGGATTGATTTTACGGATAGTCTCTTCATATTGTGTGCTGTATTTAGATTCTTCTCCATAAGCACCGTATTGATCAACAATATGTTGTGGAATATCGCGACCGACTGTATTCTTAACCATAATTATAGTTCCTCCTCTGTAATGATATTCGCTGCTTTAGCTAAAGCAATCACACGCTCAGCACGTTCAACGATTGGCTTATCAACCATTTTTCCGTTAACAGAGATAACCCCTGAACCTTTTTCTTCAGCTTCTTGAATTGCCCAAATAATTTCTTTTGCATTGTCAATTTCTTTTTGTGTTGGTGCGTATTCATCATGAACAATTGGAATTTGACGAGGGTTGATAATTGATTTTCCATCGAAACCTAATTGTTTAATACGTTGTACTTCATTTCTGAAGCCTTCTTCGTTATCTACGTCTGAATAAACAGTATCTAAAGCTGCAATACCTGCATCTCTCGCTGCATGTAGAATGAAGCTACGTGCGAAGAATAATTCTTCTCCAGTGGCACTTCTTTCAGTCTTCATGTTTGTCACGTAGTCTTCTGCTCCTAGAGCGATACCGATTAAGCGGTCTGACGCGTGAGCAATCTCACGTACATTTAAAATACCTGTAGCTGATTCGATCGCAGCCATAATATTTGTTGTACCCACTTCGATGCCGTTTTCTCTCTCAACTCGTTCGATAACAGCTTCCACGTCTTTGATTTCTTGTGCATTTTCAGTTTTTGGTAAACGAATCACGTTCACGCCACCTAATACTGATGCTTCGATATCCTGATCTCCACCAGCTTTTAAATCGTTAATACGAACAACCGTTTCAACGTTACTATAGTCAATATTTTTTAATGCATTATGTACTAACATACGTGCAGTATCTTTCTCGTTCAATGATACAGCATCTTCTAAATCAAACATTACTGCATCTGAGCCGTATAAAGGTGCATCTCTAAGCATTGCTGCGTTAGCACCAGGCACAAACATCATCGTTCTTCTTAAACGCTCCATGTTGCAATCTCCTTCCAGTTAAATGTAGTTTCATCAGCAGCGCGATAAACAGCTGCAATTGTTCTTGCTTGAACGGTACAATCTAATGCACCTTGGTCAACAGCAGTTACTTTTGCGTTTTCCACTCCAAGTTTTTCTAAAGTTTCTTTGATGACTTTACGGATTTGTGCTCCGAATTGTTTCTCTACACTACTTTCTAGTTCAATCACGATACCATTATCTGATTGGGCCACAGTGACCATAATGTCAGATGACTCTACCGTCCCTGCGACACCATTTTGTTTAATTTCCATCTTTTTCACCTCAAATTTATTTTTTGTTTTGAATATAGTCGTACGTTGTACTTGGAACTAAGTTTTTAATGCTTTCTGGATGACCTTCCGAAAGTGCTTGACGTACTTTCGTTGCACTAATCACTTCACCTTCTACTTCTAATCTTGGAATAATTTCTAATTCCAAATCATCTTGAAAAACTTCGCTCATACTTTCGTTATAAATCTCTGTTACGCGTGAATAGGGCTCTTTACCGACGAGGCGGTGTCTGATATTAAGAATCGGAGCCACTCTTTCTTTAAATAACGTAGCATCAACCGTTGCTTGAATTCGTGCGACACTTTCTTGAGCACGATCTCGCAAGAAGTACGATGGGAATGTTGCCGAAGAGACCATATAATCATTCGTTGGTAAGACAATGATATTTGTCATGTCAGCGGTTGCACGTTTTACCAACATCATCCGCTCCTCATCATTAAATTCAGAACGATCTTCAGACAGAACGAATACATACACGTAATCACTTCGTTTGGCTGTTTCTTCAATTAAGTGAAGGTGTCCTTTAGTAATCGGGTTGGCGTTCATAACGACTGCGCCATTGTTTCCTTCTTTTTTATGATTACTTAACATAGATAAGTAATCTTCAAAATTAGGATGACCAAATTCCATGAAGGTAACATTCGACGTCTCTACAATCTTATTAAAGCCTAGTGATTTAAAGTAAACACTATTCTTTGGACATGTATAGACGAAATAATGATTTGAGCCATTACTTCTTAGTTGATCCATTAGATGGACAACAATATCCGTCAGAAAGTTTTCTGATTGATAGTCTGAATGAACGGCTACACATTTAATAACGTTGCCAGCATATGAACCAGTAGCAACGAGATCATCACCTTTATAAATACCGACTGTATAATCGGTCTGTTCCTGAGTGCTTAAGTTGGAAGCTTCTAATAAATCTTCCCAATCTTTGCGTGTACTTTGGCTTCGATGAATCCATAAACGTTTCGTTGTATACACTATCATCTTCCTTTTTTATTGACTAAAAGTTCTATTGCCTGCCCCAAACCAATATTGTATGAAGAAAATCATTTATTTCTTCATTCCACTATTTATTATATATTAATTTTTTGATTTGTCAAATTAAGCTAGACAAAACTGCTTCATCTAAGTAACTCAAAAATACTTCCAACGGTGTTCGGTAGTGTAAGGATTTCCGTGGAATCGTGTTCCGTTTGTGTGCAATCGATGACA
>NZ_JBGQQZ010000067.1:0-13174 GCF_045528575.1 Ruoffia sp. FAM 24228 | reverse complement strand
GCCAAGTGAATTCTCCTTTTAGTAATGTGTGGTAACTTTATTATATAGGAATTCACTGGCTTTTTGTGTACATACAAAAAAAGGTGTCAGTGAGATTTCTCTCACCAACACCAAAAATTCAAGAACCGTTTATTTAATGTTCATTCGGATCGTTTTCTGCATCTTCATGAGTCGGGTGGACTGTTCCTTCTAAGTGATCGGGTCCAGCATATATTGTATATAACTTAAGTGGTTTATCTCCAGTATTCTCGATATTATGCCACTTATTTGCTGGAACAAATACAGCATCATCATCAGATACTTTTATTTGTACATTTAAATCATCTTCAGTTGGCCCCATCTTACATAAGCCTTCCCCATCTTCAATTCGAATAAATTGATCAATACCTTCGTGTACTTCTAAACCAATATCATCACCTGGTTGAATTGACATGACAGTTACTTGTAATTTTTCGCCTGTCCAAATTGTCGTACGATAGTTATTATTTTCCTTCGTTGCATCTTCGATATTTATTACATACGGCTTTTTACCATGGTCCTTGTAGTCAAATTCCATATTAAATCCTCCTCGTAATAGTTTACACATCTAAAATAGATATGTTACATAGACAATAACGCTTATATAAAATTTTGTCAAATAATATAAATGTTTTTTATAAAAAATATTAAGGGAGCAAATTATATTTATATTAGGTAATGATTTGAAGGGGCACAATGAGAGAGTAGCTTTCTAGGTTTAAAGGCAAGCTTATAAAGCAAAGGTATAGTTATACGAGAATAGTCAACAACAGATAAATGAATCACTTATATAAGCAATACAAGTGAGGGTGATGCATTATTGGATCGGTATTATCAACAATATAAAAAAGAAGTTATAAAATCAATTGATATTCCTGAAGAGAATTTATTAATAACGATCGAAACAATTAATCAACTAAAAAATATTTCACCGAAGCTGTTGAAAAGATTGATCAAATAAATAACTCGAATTAATCAGGTGCAAGCTATTAAGAGCCCCCTTAAATCCAAAAGAGGATTAAAAGGGGGCTCTTCTTAAATAAAACTATTTAACTGCTTTAATACTATCCATTAATACTTTAAAGAAAAAGCCAAGCCCAATTGTTAGTAGAATATGCCCAATACCAGCAATCCCAGACATCATTTCGGATGATTCCATTCCCATCACAATCATAGATCCATGGATTAACATAATTAGTAAAGATAAGCCTAAACCGGATTGGTAGAACATAATGAATTTTTTATAATGGCGGTGTGCGCTTAATTTAAATTGGTGTTCAAGAATTAATACGATAAGAAAAAAGAACATTCCTAAAATTAAGGTGTGTGTGTGTAATACCCCTAATTGAGTATAGCCAGTAAAGTCATAAATTCGAGCTAATTCACGATCAAATAATCCGAAAGCCAGACCTAAAATCATATAAATCATACTCGTACGTGCTAATTTGTGTTGCATATTACTCTCCTTTTGTGTTGTTTAAGCCATGAAGTAACCAAGAAATCTTTCGATTGTATTCTAAGAGAAGTGTTTGTGAATCCCACTCATTGGCAATAAATTCAGTTAAACTATTTGTAACCAATGACATGACAAAGTATAAAAAGCTCATTGCTTCTTTTTTATTTGAGATATCAAGGTGGTTCTTTTCTAATATCGAAAACCAATGATCAAACATCTTTGATTCAGATGGAACTTTACGACGTCTCGAGAATATTAATTGATCACTTCCAGTTAAGAATTTGATTTGTTTCCATCGAATATCCTGATGATCGAGGTGACTAATTGCCTTCAAGTAATTCGCAATCCCATCAAATAGGGCATCCTCGCTTTGTTGAATGTGCTGCATAATATCAATATGAATTGCGCGTGCAACGGTTGATATTAAGTAATCATTCGCATCCGCCAAATCTTTAAAATACTTATAAAAAGCGCCCCGAGACATATTCATTAAAGAAATGATTTCCGACACCTTCACTTGACTCAGCGGCTGATCATAAAGAACATCCAATAAAATCAATTCAATCTGTACGCGTTTTTCAGCATCTAAATGTAAAAAAGTATCTTTTGGGATATCAAAACCTCCTCTTTAGCTTATTAGTGACAGAATGTCACTATGAGAGTATAGCACGAGAGTGACACTTTGTCACTCTGAAAAAAAGGTATAACTTAAATTATATACATTACATAGAATAATGCCGGCCCAGCATGTGAGAAGAAAATCAGTGTCATGAATCAAAAAGTATGAAAAAAATATTTCGGCATGCTCATTCTAAATGACGCATTAGGTAATGTAAGGAAAAAAAACGTCATCCTTATAAGGATGACGTTTTTTGAATTAAATTAATCATTTAATAATTCTTTAGCTTCTTGATATTCACGGTCTTGAGATTCAGCAACACCTTCTTGAGTAAGAATACCTTTATAAGTATTAATTCCTGTTAAGATGGTTGAGTTACCTAAAGCTGCTTCTTTAACACCTTTGCTGATAATTTCTTGTGCGTAACGTAATGTTACGTTAGTTAATCCTAATGTCGCAGTTCGTGGTACAGCACCTGGGATGTTCGCAACTGTATAGTGAACAACACCATGTTTAATGTATACAGGGTCTTTATGTGTTGTCGCGTGAGTCGTTGTTTCAAAGTTACCACCTTGGTCAACAGCGATATCGACGATCACAGATCCTTCTTTCATTGTCTTAACCATATCTTCAGTTACTAAGATTGGTGCGCGACGTCCTGGGATTAATACAGAACCAATAGCCACGTCAGCATCTTGGATTACTTTCGCAATATTTTCTTCAGTAGACATTAGTGTTTCAACTTGTCCACCTAATAAGTCTTCTAATTCAGCTAAACGTTGTGGATTAATATCTAAAATTGTTACTTTAGCTCCCATACCAACTGAGAGTCTCGCTGAGTTGTATCCCACGATACCTCCACCAATAACAACAACGTGGGCACTGCTCACGCCTGGTAGACCATCTAATAGAATTCCACGACCACCGTTTTGTTTTTCTAGGAAGTGAGCACCAATTTGTACAGCCATTCGTCCAGCTACTTCACTCATTGGGATAAGTAATGGTAGCGCACCATTCTCAACCATTGTTTCGTATGCGATTCCTGTAACACCTTTATCTAGAAGAGCTTGTGTTAATTTTACTTCTGGAGCAAGATGTAAGTATGCGAATAAGATTAATCCATCGTGGAAGTAATCATATTCTTCTGGTAGAGGTTCTTTTACTTTAATTACCATATCAGCAGACCAAACGTCTTTTGCGTCTGATTTAATTTCAGCACCTGCTTCGATATATTCCTCATCAGTAAAACCAGATCCGTCACCTGCGTGTTGTCCAACGTAAACTGTATTACCTGCTTCGACTAACGTTTGCACGTTACCGGGTGTCATACCAACGCGATCTTCATTTGGTTTAATTTCTTTAGGAATTCCAATTATCATAAATTATTCTATCCTATAATTTTTTAAAATTCATAGTTATAAATTTCCGACAAAAATAATGTAATATGAATTGTGAAAAAGTTATAATAATATACTTAATTTTTTCTAAAAAAGCGTATTATTGGTATTTTAATACTAATAAGACAGAAAACACAGAAAAAATATTATATTTTTATATACTAAAGTAGTAGACTATTTTATTATATTTCATATAAAAGAAAAAAAGCATATAGATTCTTATTCACGAATAGAATGATATACTAGTTAAAAGAAATATTTAGTTAAAGATGAGGTAGATAACATGTGCTTAATAACTTTTCGAAGCGAAGAAGGTGCTCAAGCGCCATTTGTATTAATTGCTAATCGGGATGAAGCTTATCAAAGGGAAAGTTTGCCCATTCATTTTTGGAAGGACCATCCAACTATTCTTGGGGGCCGTGATATGAAGGCTGGTGGTACTTGGTTGGCTATCACAACGACGGGGCGCTTTGCTGCTTTAACCAACCAACCTTTCACGGAGCATGCTCCAGTTGACCCTATATCACGTGGGGGGCTGATTACTGATTTTCTAACGAGTGATGTTAATGTCTTAGATTACGTTAGGCAATTACGGGCGGACCGCAAGAAGTATGAAGGCTATCATCTGTTGTTTGGGACAATCGATGACTTGTACAGATATGATAATGTGAGAGATGAATTCAAACCTTGTAATCAAGAAGTTCACAGCCTTAGTAATACGAAGGATGATCTGTCCAAGTATCGCCAACTTAAATCCGAAGCAGTCTTAGCTGAGACTCTCGTTAAGGAGAAAATACCAGAATTAGACAATTTGATTGGCTTATTTCAAGATACAACGCCTAACCCAGATTTGAAAGACTATCCACAAGCATTAGAGAAAGAGGTTGCCTTGAAACATTCGTCCATCTTCATCCAAAGTAACCCAGACTTTGGGACAGTTTCTACGACTGCGATTGTTATCAATAGAGAAGGGCAAGTATCAATGAAAGAAGTACGTTATAATGCGCAAGAAATCATTCAAGTGACTGAGGAAAAATTTGTTTTAGAGAAGGACTAAGGTAGGGTATAACACTGACTAAGTTTGACATTCAAAGAAAAAGGTGCTATAATTACTATGTATCATAGCGGGGATGTTTTGGTTTCGACAGGTATTGTTCGAACTTATGATGCGTCAGGAAGGTAGCGACTTCCTAAAAACGCTACAGTTAAATATAACTGCAAACAAAACAAACAATAATTTCACTTTAGCAGCCTAAGAACTGCGGGTGAAGATCGGCCTGGCATCGCCCATGTGCTCAGATACCGGTCTCAAATTCAGTGGGATACGATTTAACTTTCCGTCTGCAAGTTAAATAAGAGATTACCAGACTCGCGAACTGCGATGCCCGTTTATCGGCTAACAGTGAGCCAAACTTTAAATGGATAAACTATTGACGTAGATTCGTAAGTGGCGAGATATTTGGACAGGAGTTCGAATCTCCTCATCTCCATTGTTAAAATATAGTTATGTCCAGTTAATCTGGGCATGATACAACACCAGCGCATAGTGATTTGGCCATTGCTATGATACGCTGGTGTTTTTTTGTATAGGAAAATGATTATTTATGTGATAAATAGGAATTGAGGGTGCTTGGCTAGGGAATTGAATCCCCTCAACTCAATAATAGCTTTACTAAGGTTTCCTAACAGCTTCTAAAGGCTGGTGGAAAGCCTTTTTTAATTTCTAAGCTTTGCTTACAATTGCTATAAACCATTACCATTTCCATTTCCATTACTATTCAAAAAATGGTAATGGTTTTTTATAATACCGAATTAATAATTCTATTTACCCATTCCGGATCTTCCTTAACACCTACCGTGTTGCAAAGAGAACGATGAACTTCTTTAAACTCAAAAACAATACTTCTCATTACATTCATAATTTCTACAGTATCTCTTTTGCATTCCCAACTTTCGAGTAGAGATTTCTGCCAATCTTTCAAACTACTTCTGTTACCTTCGTACTTTGCCCAATCACCAAATGAATTTGGTTGCATTCCAGACTCCATATACCAAGCAGTTACTATTGATAGTCGCAATTTATCAATGCAATCTAATGCATAATAATATTCTTTTCTCAGTGTTCTTCTATATGCTTCATGTAGATGTGCAAAAAACTTTGTTCTCCAAAACTCAAATTCATCTAATGTTGGTTCATAAGTATGATTCAATGATTGTTCTAAAATATTAGTCAGCATTCCATCTGTATCTTTTAAAATCTTAATGTTCTTTAACCATACAGAAGGCTGAATATATTCAGGTGTGTAATAAAAAATATCTACTTTTATAAAACTATCATAGTGAGCAACAATATAAATAGAGGAAGGATTCAAATCTTCGAAATACAGAACTTTTCCCCAATTCTCTGCATGGTTTTTTTTATTCAAAACATATTCATTGATTTTATCGGGTTTGACAACCACTCTAAGATCAATGTCTGAAAAAAGATCTGTAGTTTCATTGCCAATTGATCCACCATAAAAAAATGCTAAAATATTATCATCTTCAAATAGATCATTTTGAATGTTATCTAATAGCTTTTCACGCTCTTTAGGTAACTCAGAATCTCTTTCCTCGTGTTTACTTATAAATGTCATAAATTAAATAGATCCTCCTTTTAAAATTTAAAACGGTTCTACTAACTAAAATATATTTTTTATATGATGCTATAAACAAAATTCACTTTTTAATTTTCCATAAACTTCGCAAACTTATCTGCTGTATCTTTCTTTTCTTCTTTTTTAACGTGAGCGTAGATATTCATCGTTGTTTGAATATCTGTGTGTCCTAGGCGAGCCTGTACATCTTTTATTGAAGCTCCCATAGAGAAGAGGATACTACTATGCGTGTGTCGTAACCCATGAACGGTAATTTATTTAAGGCCATTACGCTTTTGCACATTTCTCATACGGTTATTGGGAACATTAATTGAATAGAAATTATTTCTAGTATTCGCAAAAACATTCTGCTCGTGTGTATTGGTATTAAAACCCAGTTTCAGCATGAATTGAGCCTGATACATCTTCCACTGCTTTAACAGCTTCATAGAGTCATAATCCATATCAATCACTCTTCGACCGTTCACCGTCTTCGTAGGTTGCATGATAATCTTATTATTTAAGCCCCTAGTAAGTGTTTTACTAATGTTGAGTGTAGACGTATCAAGATCAATATCCGACCATTTAAGAGCTAGTATTTCTGATTTTCGAGCACCGCTGTACGATAATATCCTAAAGTACGTATATCCGTTTACATCTAAATTTTCAACCATTGTATCTTTAGTTATATTCAAATTTAAATTCTGTTTTAGAACGGTGTCTATACATTCAAAGTATTTCTAATAATAACACAGTTTATTGATACGCATCAATTATTACAGCGGTAACCTATTGTAGACTGTAGATGTAACAAAAATACAAATACGGAGGATTTATAGAAATGGACAAAAATATAGCAAATGACATAAATGGAAAATTAAATTTTTTATTGGAAGACCAAGGTGTAACATTTGATGATTCTAATATGGCTTTAGACTCTTTAGATACTTTTCACAAAAAAGCAGACGCTTTGTTAGTCGCGCATAACTGTGAGATACCAGAAGGAGCGCATGATATTACTGGCTTGCAGCCGAAATTAAATATGCTGATTCAAGGGCATGGAGCGGAATTTGATGATTCGAATTTAGATCCCAATAGTATAGATACTGTCCTTCAAAAACTTGAGATTCTACAAGATGAACATGGTGCATAAAAGAAAAAGAGTCGCTATCTTAACGGATAGTGATTTTTTTATTCGAATGTTTAAATGAATGTAAAAGATTGATATAAATCAATTCGTAAACAAAATATTCGGTCTATACCAACTGTGTAATCAAAACATTCAGAGTAATGACAAAAAAATAAAGGAGAGAGAAGATGACGACGATAACGTTTCAATTGGAAAAATTGACCTGTCCATCTTGTATGCAAAAAATCATAGACAATGTAAATGAATTAACGGGGATAGAAACAATAAAAATTTTATTTGATAGAAGCAAAGCAAGAGTAGTATTTGAAGACAATAAAATATCAGAAGAAGAAATTCTTCATAAGATTGAAGAGATTGGATATTCAGCAAAGAAAACGGGTTTGTACACCTAAGTGTACACCAACCCCCAAAACTCTGTTTTGGCTTGTCAGGAATTCTTCCTGAAACCTGTTTGTCGCTGCGCTCGATTTTTAAAATAAAAGTAAGATTCTAATTCAAAATAATAAAACAAAAGGAGAAAATTTCATAAAACGAACAGAAAGTATTCAAGTAAGGTTATCAGATGGGGGAAGGTTAAATCTCCGAGTTTCACCAGAAGAAAAAGAAATGAGTAGACACAAAGCAGACACAGAAAATATGACAATGAGTGCCCTTGTTCGAAGAAGTCTCGAAAAAGTTGATAAGCCCATTACTGTTAATTTGGATAAATCCGATCTTCGAGATTTAGTAATACAGGCTAGACGGATTGATTCAACTGTCAGAACATTTTAAAAAAATATGGATTTCAATGATCATGATTCAATTAAAAAAAAAAAGAAATAGAACAAAATCTTACAGAAATTGAAGAAGCTGTGGAAGGAGAAGTTAAAAAGGTTGAAAATTTAGTTTCAGAAATAGAAAACCTAAGTACAGAAGAAGCAGCAAGAATTGCTAGAAGAATAAAAGATGAAAAGCTAGAGAGTATAAATGAAATTGATGAACTGCGCTAAACTTGATAAATGGAACTTTAAAAAATAGGATATATATAATGTTAAAATCTAGTACTTTCTACAATCTAGAAATCTTCAAAAATACTATTCTGTTTTGTCGAAAAAATTGTGATTTTCTTTTTTTAAAAAACATTTTTAAACATAGGAAGTAGATTTTATTGTTATATATGTATCTGTTTTGCTTTATAACATGACTCAGTGAAATAGATTTTCACAAGAGCCTCAATAGCGAAAGCTATTGGGGTTTTCTCTTTTATACGTTAATGCTTGAAGAATGCTATAATTAATTTAATTATATTTCTAAAGAAGGGAGAAGATAAATGATTACTTGGGCTCATTTTAACGTGAATAATAACCATAAAACAAGCTCATTTGAGAGTTTAAGCAGGCTGTTGTTCAAAGAAAACTATTGTGTAGAAGGTACTATTTTGCGATCTAATCCAAACCATAAAGGAATTGAAGTTGACCCAGTTACTGGAAAAGATGGATTGATAATAAGTTTTCAGGCTAAATATTTTTCAAAAGGAATAGACTATTCTCAAATTAAAAAAAATTTTGAAATCATTAGAGATAATTACGAAGGTAAACTGGATAGAGTATATCTTTTCAGTAATGAAGATGTAAGCACTAAAAATTCAAGTTATTTAGAGTGCATTAAGATTTTAGCAGAAGCATCTATAGAGTGTATTGCAATAACCAACACAGAATTGCTAGAGCAAGCAGCGACATCAAAACATGCTAGTGCATTATTTTTTAATCAACATAAGTTCGATATTGAATGGTTTCAACAACAAGTACAATTGAATTTGAATTCGCTATCGTATCGCTATAATAAGAAATTTAATGCAACTACTGATATAGAAAAATCTATTGGCTTATTTTGTCAAAGTGAATTATCCGACGAATTATTGCCTATTCGTGTTTCAAATTATCTGAAGGAAATTAAATCCTATTATAAACAAAGGGGGCGAGAATTATTAGATAACATTGCCGAAGACATTCTTAAGTTAGGTGAGATAGAAAATACAAATGATTATTACAAACTAAATGAATATATTAAAAATAAATATGCAGATGCTTTTTTACGACTTGGAAATTCTTTAAATGAACTAAATGATAAAATTCATTCTGCAGATTTTGAAAACGATGAAAGAGATAAATTGCTTTCTAAAAGGCAGGACTTAGAAAAAATAAAGAGCTTATTAGATAATTTATTGCTTTCAAATTTTGAAGAGAAACTAATAGATAATAAAATTCTATTGTTAAAAGGGAAAGCAGGAGTTGGCAAATCACATACTTTCGCCATCTCTGCTAATAATTTAGTTTATGAGAACAGGCCAACAATTTTACTACCAGGGTATTCATTCATAAAAAATAATCCTGTTAAGAATCAATTAATCGACCTACTTAATATACCTAATATAGATATAAATAACTTGTTAGATAGTTTAGATGCTCTTGGAAAATTAATAAATAAGCCGATTGTAGTTTTTATTGATGGAATAAATGAAACTAATGACAACATTATTTGGAAGAATACTATTGAAGAAATCTCTCAAATTTTAGATAATTATAATTATGTAAAATTTGCTTTTTCATTTAGAAATGGATTCGAAGAGAAATTAATATCAGATTATGCAGAAGAATTAATATCAAAAGAAAAAATATCTGTACTCAACCATGAAGGACTTGATAGATTTGATTATGAACAGATAAATATTTTTCTAGACTATCACAATATAACCTTCTCGCCAACATTGTATTTTAATGAACAGATGTCGAATCCTTTATTTTTAACATTATTTTGTGAAAACTTTGCAGGTTATGATATGGACATTCAAGAGATATTTAATAAAACGCTAGAAAAAATTGATCAATCATCTAGAGAAGAGATTGAATTTGATGAAGACTTTAATTTATTAAAAGAATTTCTTACTCAATTTATATCTAAAATGCTAGCAGGAAATGGATGGACTGTTTCTAAAGAAGAAACTTTTTCGATACCATTTTGGGAAAACAACGGATTAGTATTTAAAAAGCATGATTATATTGGCTCACTAGTAAGAAATGGATTAATAAATAAATTTGAAAATTCCGACGAAATATACTACACATTCTCTTATAACTTAATACGAGATTATTTACTTGGAAGTGAAATATTCAAAAAGAGCACTAACTTAGATGAACTTGAATATAATATTTTAGATGTATTAATTGATGATGATAATCTTAACTATTCCATGGTAGATCCCTTATTGTTTACTTCAGAAATGGGATATGAAAGATACGGAAGAGAGATAATTATACCTGTATTAGATTTTATTTACGAAGAAGATATACATTTGGCTAACAATTTAGCAGAGCGTTTCATAGAATCTTTTACTATCAGAAAAAATATAAATACGAGTGTTGAAATATTAAGGAAGATACTTAATAACTACGAAGTTTCAATCGATACTTTCTATAATATGCTTATAGATAACAGTATTAAGCTAAAAAATTCAACAAATGCATATCTTTTAGATAGCCATCTTTCTCAAATGTCTATGGTTACTCGAGACTCACTATGGACAAATTTTATAAATGGCATAAGTAGTGATTCTAGACTAGGTCAGATTATTTCTTCTTTTGAGTCTGCGAAAGTTAATACACACTCTCTAAAAAATGAGCAAATTAGACTAATGCTTATATTGTTTAGCTGGACTTTGACATCTAGTAATAGAAAGTTAAGAGATCGTTGCTCAAAGGCTATGATTGTAATTCTTAAGGATAATTTTCAATTATGCTTAGACCTACTAAAAAAGTTCGAAAATACTAACGACCCATATGTAGTTCATAGATTATATAGTGTAGTTTTTGGAGCATTAGTGCGTACGAAGGACAAAAACCATGAAACTTATAAAGAGTTAGTAAATTACGTATATAATACTATCTTTCAGGCAGATGAAGTGTATCCAGATATCTTATTAAGGGATTATGCACGATTGATTATAGAGCGGTATTTATTTGAGTATCCCGAAGATATGGACTTTTCAAGAGAAAAATTTAGACCGCCTTATAATTCTTCTGATATTCCTGAAATGGAAAGAGTGGAGTATGATTTATCTAGTGGTTATAATTCTTCTAAAGATGCAATTGTTTCTTCTATGAATACTGAGAATAGTGGTCCAGGGATTTATGGTGATTTTGGTAGATACGTGTTTGATTCAGCACTAAATCAATTTAAAAACTTCGATAACGAAAACGGCTATTTATATGCTATGGACTACATTTTTAATGTTATAGGTTTTGATGAAGAACTATTCCCACATGACAGAAATAATTATTATACTGAAAGACATGATACACGGAAAGTTGAACGCATTGGTAAAAAATATCAATGGATTGCTTTATATAATCTTTTAGCTAAGGTAGCCGACAATTATTTAGTAGAAAACGATTACGATATTTCAGAAGATTACAGCGGTCCATGGAGTCCATATGTTAGAGATTTTGATCCAACACTCAATAATAGATTTAAACCTGATAAAAGTCTAATCGAATTCAACCATAAAGACGAGTTATATTCGAAAGAATTTTTAGACGATTTTGACCGAGAAGAAACAGATATAATAGACTGGGTAAATAAGACTTCCACACTATTTGATGATATTAAAAATGAAATTAAAATAAAAGATTCTCGAGGAAATAATTGGATAATTTTAAACCACATAAAAGAAATTGAAAAAAATGAAAATATATTACGAAAATACGATGGAAAGCGACAAGAAATTTATAACATTATCCAGGCATATTTTGTTAAAGAAGAAGATTATGAAAGTTGTTTGGAAGATATAGACACTAGGAACTTCTATGGAAGAAACTATCCTGAGGGTAGCCGTTCATATGAATTTTTTAATAGAGAATATTATTGGAGTTCTGCATTAAAAAATAATGTATTAAAAAATGAATGGTCTGCTATAGAGATTGAGACAGGAGAGTACTATGAAGAAGAAGTACGGGATTATAGTTCATCAAATTTGGAAGATTTTATTTTAGGTATCGAGAATAATGAAGAAGTAAAATATAAAAAAGTAAAACGTCCGGTAAAGGAAATTGGTTATTATGTCTTGCCAGCTAGTAATGAATTTTTATATGAGTCTCAATACGATGGTACACTTGAAGAGAGTTCAATTTCATTTAAAATACCGAATTCAGAGATTATAAATGTTTTAAAGCTAGAACAAAAAACAATTGATGGGCTTTTCTATGGAGAAGATGAACTAGCGGCTTTTGATACAAAATTAATAAATGAAGATTATGGATTGATCATAAAAGAAACTTACCTTCGTAAATTCTTAGAAGAGGAGAAATACAGAGTGTTTTGGACCTTAATTGGAGAAAAAAGCTTTAGAACACCAGATAGAATGCAAACATGGAGTCAGTGGGGTGGTTATGCTTATCTTAATGAGAAATTTGATATTGCTAGTAAAATGAGATTAGAAACTCCTGGTGAGTCAAATAGATCTAATAACAAAGTTTAAAAACGTATACTATAAATCATTTCATAGTAATTATCGCAATAACATAACTTATATTCAAAATCCACAATAAGTTTTGTTAATTTTATAGTGATTTATCACTCATAATGACTGGTGCATTAGACAACGATTTACATATGTTTTAACGGACATTGATATGTCTATCGCTTTAAACTCTGCTCTAAATGACTGTCACATCAAGATGTAAAGCTAAAAAGCTTTGAAGAAAGACACTGTCTTCTTTAAAGCTTTTTTTACATTCCGCCGATTGTAAAATTAAGCTAGACAACTAAAACAGCCATTTGTGGTACACTCAACTTGTAATTCCGACCAAAGAATACAAAGGAGTGACCACAAATGACCTACACCCATCTTACCACGGATGAACT